>NZ_JBFADG010000004.1:173025-324563 GCF_040641275.1 Streptomyces sp. NPDC021096
CAGGGCCACCGCCCGAGGCTCCGCTCAGGGCCGCCAGGTGATGCGGTGCTCGGCGAGGTGGGAGAGCACCGCGTGATTGGCCTCCCAGCCGTCCGGGAACTTCACCGTGACCCCCAGTTGCACCGGTTCCGTCGAGGGGTGCTCGTCCAGCAGGCGGTCGACGCCCGCCCGGCACACCACCACGCACGCGTGCCGGTGGCGCGAGGCCAGGACGCACAGGCGCCCGGTCTCCAGGTGGAACGCCGTCGCGTCCGGGCGGCCCGACAGCGGGTGCAGCACCACGGTCAGGTCGAACTCCCGGCCCTGGAGCCGGTTGGCCGTGTCCACCGTGACCCCCTCGACGCCCAGGCCGGCGAGCGCCGCGCGCACGGCCGCGGCCTGGTCGCGGTGGGCCGTGCCGACCGCGATGCGGTCCGCCGTCAGCGGCACCGGGTCGGGCGAGCGCTCGCTGGTCACGGCCCCGCCCCGGTCCAGCGTGCGCCGCACGACCAGGGCCACCGCACCGACCGCCTCCGGGTCCGTGCGCGGCGTATGGCGCGCGGGCAGCTCCAGCAGGCCCCAGCCGGAGACGGCCGCCTCGTCCAGCACCCGGTCCGGGCCCGAGCCGTCGGACGCCACCCCGAACGCCAGCCGGCGGTCGCCGTGATCGGTGCCGCTGTGGAAGGGCGTGTACGGGTAGAACGCGTCGGAGACCAGCGGCGCCGCCGAGGCGGGCAGCCGCCAGGAGACCGGCAGCCGGTGCTGGGGAAGTCCGGGATTGTGCGCGAGCAGCGTGCTCACGGCGCTCGCCGACGGGTCGTACGACAGCCCCGCCCACTGCTCGGCCCCCACCACGCTGAAGGGGTCCAGCTGCCCGGGATCGCCCACGAACAGCGCCCGCTCGAACAGCCCCGCTACCGCGAGCAGCGCGTCCGAGCGCATCTGGTACGCCTCGTCGACGATCGCGTGCCCCCACGGCTCGGCGACCTTGGTGTGCGCCCACTTCGCGGCCGTGGAGACCACGACGTCCAGCCCGGCCAGATCCGCCGCCTTCGCCGACGGCACGACCTGGTCGAGCGCGTCGAGCGCCGGGTCGTAGGGGTGCCGCTCGTTGCTGTGCAGCCGGCCGACCGGCAGCTCGGGCTCCTGCTCCGCCAGCCGCAGCACGAGGTCGTCCACCTGGGCGTTGGTCTGCGCGACGATCATCAGCGGGCGGCCCGCGCCCGCCAGCTCACGCGCCGCCCGCACGACCAGCGTCGACTTGCCCGCGCCCGGCGGGGAGTCCACGACCACACCGCGGTGCGGGCCGTGCAGGGTGTCGCGCAGGATGGCGTCCGTGGCCGCCGCCGCGGCTCCGGCGGGGTCGAAGGCGCGGCCCCGCGCCAGGCGTACGGTCACAGACGGTCCTCCGCGGTCACGGGGTCGGGCGCTTCGGCCGGGGCGGCCGGCGGGCCGCCGTGGGTCCAGGGGGTCCGCTCGGGATCCGGCAGCTCGGGGCCGCCCCTGGGCGCGTGTTCGAAGAGTGTCCAGCACACGCGGTCGCCCGGCCCGGGCACCGAGCCCGTGTCGGGCACTTTGCCGCGCCCCATTCCGCCGGTCAGTCGTACGGTCAGGGCGCCGTCCGGCTCGTACGCCACGAACTCGGCGGGCTGCGCCTTGCCGTCCGGCAGCACACGGTGCAGCTTCACGCCGTCGGACAGGTGCGGGGTGTCGGACGTACGGAGGGTCACCAGCGGGCGGGGGCGCGGGACCTTCGCCTCCGAATACGCCATCACCACCTCGGTGACCTCGCCGGCGAACGCCTCGCCGGCCAGCCGCCGCCCGGCCATCACCAGCGGATCGTCCAGCGCCTCCTGTGCGTCCAGCCGCGCCTGCGCGCTCTCGCGGGCCGCGAGCTTGCGGGCCGCCGTCACGGCGTCGTCCCGCCGGGGCTGCGGGGGCTCGCCGGCGCGGACCCGGTCGCGGTGCGCGGTGTACGACCAGCGGTCGCGCTTCCAGCGCTCGGGGACGTGGGCGCCCTCGGGGAGGGCGCGCAGCAGGTCGACGCCGTGCCAGACGGCGTCCCACGTGGGGCGCAGCTGGGACTCGAGCAACTCGCGGACGGCACGCTCGGCGTCGGCCAGTGCCGTGTGCGCGGCCGCGACGCGGTGCGGCGGCGCCTCGAGGGCCTCGGCGCGGGCGCGGTCGTAGCGGGCGACGGCCGGGGCCAGGAGTCTGTTGTCGAAGACCGGGTCCGTGGCGGGGCCCGCGGGCGGGGTCACCGGCAGGCCGTCCGCGTCGCGCCCGAGCTCCGCCCGCAGGGCCGCCCGCGCGCCGGACGTCCCCTCCGGCGGGTCGATCCAGGCGAGCAGCGCCCCCAGGTGCTGGTCCTCCAGCACGCTCTGGCCCGTCGCCCAGTGCCGGCCCAGCGCCTGCGTCATGGACAGCAGCAGCGACGAGCCCGGTACGTGCGCCCGCTCCCCGTAGTGCGTCAGCCAGCGGCCCAGCAGAGGCACGCGCGGGGGAGCGGGGTGGGCGGCCTCGGGGTCCTGTTCGGCGGTGCGGCGGAAGCGCATCGAGCGGCCGAGCAGCCGGACGTACTCCACGCCGGCCGCACTCGGCACCAGCAGCTGTGGCGCGTCCGCGCACAGCTCGACCTCGACCGGCACCTTCTTCCCGGTCTCCGGATCGGTCTCCTTGCGCTCCTCGCGCTCGACGTCCTCGCCGTAGCCCTCGACGTAGGGCAGCATCTCGGCGGCCAGCTCGGCGAGGAAGGCGAACCGCAGGTCACGGTCGCGCGGCTGGGCCACGACGAGCAGCCGGGGCGCGTCCCGGTCGGTGCCCACCATCGCGCCCAGCGGCGCGCCCGCCTCGCCGGCGGTCGTCAGCGGCACGAACACGAGCGGCTTGCCGGACAGATGCCGGTGCCGCACGGTCGCGAGGGGCCGCGCCCGGCCCTCCCGTACGGCCTCCAGCCGCGCCAGCGTGCTGATCAAAGACATGCCGCCGCCCCCGGTTCCGCCGATGCCTCCGCCCTGAGCGCCGCCGCCCGGCGCAGCGCGGCGACCGTCGGGTCCCCGGGGTCGCCGGCTTCGCCGGCCGCCGCGGCGAGGACGGCCCCGACGGTGGTCAGCCCGCCCAGCTCGGCGCGGACGCCGCGGCCCAGGACCTGGACGCAGTCCGCCGCCCGCGCGCGCTCGCGGCAGTGGAAGGCCAGCTCGCACGCGGCCAGGCACTCGGGGGCGTACGCCGCCGCCACCGCGTCGACGGCGCCGGCCAGCTCGTGCGCGGGACGGGTCGGGGTGCGGCCGTCGTCGGCCAGGCGGAGGTCGAAGCTCGTGCCGTCCGGCAGGGCGGCGGCGATGTCCGCCACGCCCGTGAGCCTCTCGAGCTGGCGGCGGGTCGTGGCGAGCTGTTTGCGGATGTCGACGAGGGCGGCGTCCGGGAGGTTGGAGAAGTCCTTGGGGCAGACGAGCAGGACGTGATGGCGCACCGACGCGCCTTTCTCGACGCGTGCGGCCACGGGCTCCAGCGCGAGGGCGTACACCGCCGCCTGCCGTGCCGCGGCGCCCACCTTCGCGGAGTCGGCCGATCCGTCGACCATCGCGAAGGACTTGATCTCGACGACCGTCCAGCTGCCGTCGGGGTGCACGACGACCGCGTCCGGCTCCAGATAGCTGGGCGTCCCGGCGACGGTCAGGGCCAGCAGGGGATGGTCCAGCAGGGCCCACCGGCCGGCGGCGGTGGCCTCGCGCAGGGCCAGGGCCGTGCGGGCGGTGCGGCCCTCGGGACCGGCGGCGGACAGGTCGGGCCGGTCGATGTCCTGTGGCCCGGGCGGCGGGTCGCCCGCTTCGGCCAGCCGTGCGTGCAGCAGGCGGATCAGCTCCGCGCCCCCGTCGCCCTTGACCCGCGCCTCGAAGGCGTGGCCGCGGACGAACGCGAACTGGGACTGCCCGAACGTCGCCGGCGCGCCGAGGGCCCGTGCCAGCGCGGCCTTGTCCACGCCGGCGCCGTCGAGCAGGGCGCGGCGATGGCAGCCGGGGTTGGCGGCCAGCGCGGCGAGCGCGCGGGCGTCGAGGGGGAGCGGCGCGACGGAGGGGCCGCGCAGCTCAGCGAGCCGCTGTCGCAGCGCCGTCGGTGCGGCTGTCCCCGGCCTCGCCCCGGGCCTGCTGTCGAGGGATCTGGTCACTGGCGTCCGCCTCGCGAAGTCTCTCCGGCGCCCCCGGGCGGCCGGCTCCGGCCGGGGAGCCGGGGAAGGACGTCCGGGGAAGCGCTGTACCCGCCGAAGTCTCGCATCCGGCACTGACAATCGCGGGCGTCCCGGTGGTTTCCACGGGTTCGCTCCGGGTGAGCAGGCCGCGGATCCGCTCGGTGAGCCGCAGCGCGGGCCGCGCCAGCAGGTAGCCCACGCCCATGACGGCGGCGCCGGCGACGGCGTCCAGGAAGTAGTGGTTCGCGGTGCCCATCACCACGAGGGTGATGGCGAGGGGGTAGCCGACACCCGCGATCTTCGCCCAGGTGGCGCGCCCCTGGCGCCAGAGCACGGCACCGCACCACAGGGCCCAGCCGACGTGCAGGCTGGGCATCGCCGCGTACTGGTTGGTGAGCCCGCCCAGCCCGCGCGGTGCGCTGGCGTCGCCTCCCCACCAGCCGTACTCCGAGTACTGGTGCATCGTGTCGACGAAGCCGTAGGCCGGGTCGAGCAGCCGCGGCGGGCAGGTGGGCATGAGGGTGAAGCCGATGAGGCCGATGAGGGTGGAGATCATCAGCCAGGTCCGCATCCGGCGGTACTCGTCGGGGCGGCGCTTGAAGAGCCAGACCAGCAGCGCGGGGGTGAGGAGGTAATGCAGCGCGGCGTAGGCGAAATCGGCGGGTATGCCGATGGAGGCGTGGTCGGTGAACAGCCGGTTGAGCGGGTGCTCGAAGTTTATTCGGAACGTTTTTTCAAGATCGAGGATCGACAGGCCGTGATCGACAGCGGTCTGCACATTGCCTCTGACCAGCAGCCGGCCCGCCGAGTACAGCCCGTACACCACGGCTATCAGTGGCAGTTCGGTCCACCAGCGCGGCCGCTTCCGTTGGGGTGCGGTGCGGTACATCGGGACGGCTCTCCATATGCTCGGGCGACCAAACAAGCGCGCTAGCAACCGTACGGTGTACGCCACATTGCTCGCACACCGCCCCGGCCTTCACACAAACCCCACGGTGCTGGGGAGGAGACGCGGGGAATGGCCGAAGGGTTGCCTCGAGGTGACGTGAGTGATGATGGACGCGGAAAGTCACCGAAATCCCGAAGGGGCCTCACCATGGCACCGCGCATCCTGCTGGCCCGGCACGGACAGACGCAGTGGTCGCTGTCCGGCAAGCACACCGGCCGCACGGACATCCCGCTGCTCGACGAGGGGCGGCGCGGAGCCAAGCTGCTGGGCGAGCGACTGCACCGGGCCCCCTGGAACGCCCTGCCGGACGTGGAGATCCGCACGAGCCCGCTGGTGCGCGCCCGCGAGACCTGTGAGCTGGCCGGCTTCGGCGACCGGGCCACCGACTGGGACGCGCTGATGGAGTGGGACTACGGCGCGTACGAGGGCATGACCCCCGCCGAGATCAAGGCGGGGCGCCCGGACTGGCTGATCTGGCGGGACGGCGTCCCCGAGGGCGAGAGCCGGGAGGCGATCACCGCGCGCGCGGACGAGGTCGTGCGGTGGGCCCGCTCGGCCGACCGCGACGTCCTGATCTTCGCCCACGGCCACATCCTGCGCACGATCGCCGCACGCTGGCTGGGCGAGGACATCTTCTTCGGCTCCCGCATCCGGCTCGACCCGACCTCGCTGTCCGTCCTGGGCTGGGCCTACGGCGCCCCCGCCCTCGAGCGCTGGAACGACACCGGCCACCTCGGCTGACCGCCGCGGCCCACGGCGGGCCCCGCTCAGGCCGACTGCGCGGCCGACTCGTGGCGGGCCAGGAACGTGGCCACCGACGGATGCGTCGCATGCCGCCGGAGCATGCGGGCCGTCGAGGTGAGCATCGTGCGGATGCGGGCCGACTGCACCTGGTCCAGCAGGGCCAGGGCGCGGCCCCCCGCGGCCGCCGCCTCGTCCACGGCACCGGCCCGGGCCAGGTCGCCGGCCAGCTGGGCGGTGTAGAGCGCGATGTTCCGCGCGAAGTGCGGGTCCTGCAGGGCGACCGCGCGCTCCGCGTGCTCCGCCGCGCGCCGCCAGTCGCCGAGGGCGGACCAGCACTGGGACTCCAGCCCCTCCAGCTCCGCCTCGCCGAAGAAGCTCATCCACTCCGGATCCGCCTCGCAGGCCCCCCGCCCGAACAGCGCCCGCGCCCGCAGCAGCGCCTCCTCGGTCGCCGCCCGGTCCTCCAGCCGCGCCCAGCCGCCTGCCTCCCGCAGCGTCAGCAGCGCCATCAGCCGCGCCGACCCCAGCTGCCGGCCCGCCCGCTGGGCCGCCTGCGCGGCGCGCACCGCCTCCCGGGGCCGACCGGCGTCCCGCGCGAGGAACGCGGTGTTGCAGAAGGCGTGCGCCTCCAGACCGGCGTCCCCCGCGACGCGCGCGGTCGCCAGGGCCTCCGCGTAGTGCGAGCGGGCGTCGGCGAAGCGGCCCGAGTCGTGCGCCAGCCAGCCCACGGAAATGGCGAGTTCGCCGGCCCCCGCGTGCAGCCGGTCCGCCACCGACTGCCGCAGCGCCTGTGCGTCCAGCAGGTCGTACGCCGCCTTCAGTGGCCGGCCCGCACGCCGGTAGAGGCCGTCGGCGCCGTGCCGGTCGTCGAGCAGCCGGATGCGCCGCACCGCCTGCTCCACGGCGGCGGCCTCGGTCGCGCCGGCGCGGCGCTGGGCACTGGCGGCCGGGGCGCCGCCCAGGGAGGCGGCGGCCATGGCGGCCGTGCCCGTGGTCATGAACGCGCGACGCAACACGTCGCTCTCCTCGGTGCTGTCGAAGGAGCCGTCCACCGCACCGGGGGTACGGCTTTCGGCCGGGCTCTCGGCAGGCCCGGAGGGCGCGTGGCCCTTCCCGCGCGCCCCCCGTCCGCGCACTGTCTCGCGCGGTGCGAAGCCCATGTCCGCCGGTTCCCGGCCGGGGAACATATGCCGGAACACCCGCTCGTAGGCGTAGTTGGGGCAGCGGATCTCGCCGGACTCGACGCGCCCGATGTAGCGCGCGTCGCACGAGACGTGCTCGCCGATCTCACGGGCCGCACGGCGCACGGCCGCCGCGAACTCGCCTGGTGAGCGCTGTCCCCGCAGCTCCCGGAAGGCGGTGTTCGGACGCGGTGACGAGGACGCGCGGTGCGACGCCATGGCCGGACCCTCTCCCTGGCGAGCCGCCCCTCGGGCAACCCGCGGGGCGGGCGGCTGTGCTGCCGTGTGGCGTGATGACCGTACCGGCTGTGGCGAGGCCACTACATCCTGTTTGCCTACAAACCGGATATCCCACCTGCCATCCGCCATGAACCGCCATCCTTTGCGGCGGCATGGCGCCGTAGCCGTTGACGCCTCGCGGGCGTTGAACCGTGAAGAGCGTGAGCACGCTCGACGCGGAGTGGGCACGGCGTGAGGAGGGGTTTCCCGTGGCGGAGGCCGGACTGGACATCGGCGGCGGCTCGCGAACGACGGTGGCGCTGCACCAGCCGCGTCAGGACCGCAGCCGGTCCCCCTACCCGCCGCCGCCCGGCCACGAGGACGCCGGCCGGCCGTGCGACCTGGTGACCGTGCCCGCCCGCCAGGGCCTGGAGGCGGTCGACATCCTGCGGCTGCGCGACGGCGTCGGCCCCGTCCTGCACGACGGCGACTGCGACACCCTCGGCTTCCTCGTGCCCCCCGGCACGGCGGACGGCTGGGACCTGCCGGGCAGCGCCTGCACCCAGACCTACGGGCGCGGGCTGCGCACCGGGGCCTTCGCCGAGCCGCCCGTCACCGGCACCGGCTGGCTGGTCGCGCCCGACGCCGCCTACGGCGCCGCCACCGACCCCGCCGTGCTGCGTGCCGCGCTCGGCGAGGCGGCCCGCACGATCGAGGCCGTCGACCGCTGCCGTTAGCCGCCTGTGTGGGAGCAGCGATACTGGACGGGTGGCACGTCGGGTAGCAGGAGACAAGCAGAAGCAGGGGCGCGGACGCGCCGCGGAGCCGATATCCGCGCAGGTGGCGGGCGGTCTCGCGGAGCTCGTCCCCGACCGCGACCGGCCGCGCGGCCGCACCCTGCTGATAGACGGGGCCCCGCAGTCCCACGTCGACCTCGACGACCCCGCCTACCTCGACTTCGCCTACCAGCGCCGCCTCGGCCACATCGCCGACCTCGTCGCACCACCCGGAAAGCCCATCCAGGCGTTGCACCTGGGCGGCGGGGCGTTCACGCTCGCCCGCTACATCGCCGCGACCCGGCCCCGCTCCACCCAGCAGATCGTCGAGATCGACGGACCGCTCGTGCAGTTCGTGCGCAGCGAGCTTCCCCTGGAGGGCACCTGGCGCATACGGGTGCGCGGTGGCGACGCCCGCGAGATGCTCGCCAAGGTGCCGGACGGCTGGGCGGACCTGATCATCGCCGATGTGTTCAGTGGCGCCCGCACCCCCGCCCACCTGACCAGCACGGAGTTCACGGGCGAGGTGCGCCGGGCGCTGCGGCCGGGCGGCTTCTACGCCGCGAACCTCGCCGACGGCCCGCCGCTCGCCCACGTCAGGGCCCAGATAGCCACCGTACGGACCGTCTTCCCCGAGCTGTGCCTGACCGCCGACCCGGCGGTGCTGCGCGGGCGCCGCTTCGGCAACGCCGTCCTGCTCGCCGCCGACCGTGAGCTGCCGGTCGCCGAGCTGACGCGGCGGGCCGCCACCGATCCGCACCAGGGGCGCGTCGAACACGGCAAGGCCCTGGCCGACTTCACCGGCGGCGCGGCGCCCGTCACCGACGCCGACGCCCGTCCGTCGCCGGCGCCGCCGCCCTCCGTCTTCGAATAGCCGCCGCTCAGCGGGGCGGCAGCTGCCCCGTCCGCATCAGCCGCGCGTACCAGTGCGCACTGGACTTGGGCGTACGCGCCTGGGTGGCGTAGTCGACGTACACCGCGCCGAAGCGCTTGCTGTAGCCGTACGCCCATTCGAAGTTGTCCAGCAGCGACCACAGGAAGTAGCCGCGCACGTCCGCGCCGTCGGTCAGGGCCCGCAGCACGGCCTCGAGGTGGGCGTGGAGGTAGGCGATGCGTTCGGGGTCGTGCACCGTGCCGTCGGCGCCCGGCTTGTCGTCGTAGGCCGCGCCGTTCTCGGTGACGATCAGCGGCAGGCCCGGGGCCTCGCGCGTGAAGCGCATCAGCAGGTCGTAGAGGCCGGTCGGGTCGACGGACCAGTCCATCGCGGTTTGCTTGCCGGGCGGCCGGTGGAAGGCGACGCCCCCGGCACCCGGCCAGGGCGAGCGTTCGCCGCCGTGGCCGTCGGCGCGGACGGGCCGGTTGTCAGTGGCGGCTGATACCACTGACGGTGCGTAGTAGTTGATGCCCAGCGCGTCGAGGGGGTGCTTGATGACGTCCACGTCGCCGTCGAGGACGAACGACCAGTCGGTGATCGCCGCCGTGTCGGCCAGCAGATCGGCGGGGTACGTCCCGCGCAGCATGGGCTCGGTGAAGATACGGGTGGACAGGGCGTCGATGCGGCGCTGAGCGTCCACGTCCCCGGGGAAGGGGGTGCGGGCCCGTACGGCGCCGGGGTTGAGCGCCACGGACAGCCGCGCCCCGGCGGGCACGACGGCGCGCAGCGCCTGGGCGCCCAGACCGTGCGCCAGGTTGAGGTGGTGGGCGGCCCGCAGGGCGGCCGCGTCGTCCGTACGGCCCGGCGCGTGCACCCCGGAGGCGTAGCCCAGGAAGGCGCTGCACCAGGGTTCGTTGAGGGTGGTCCACAGCCCGACGCGGTCGCCCAGCGCCTCGCCGACCAGGTGCGCGTAGTCGGCGAAGCGGTGCGCGGTCTCGCGCTCGGGCCAGCCGCCCGCGTCCTCCAGCTCCTGGGGGAGGTCCCAGTGATAGAGGGTCAGCACGGGCCGGATGCCCTGGGCTAGGAGGTCGTCGACGAGCGCCCGGTAGAAGTCGAGCCCGCGCCGGGACGCGGGCCCGCGGCCGGTGGGCTGGACCCGCGGCCAGGAGACGGAGAAGCGGTACGCGCCCAGGCCCAGCTCCGCCATGAGGCCGACGTCCTCGCGGCGGCGGTGGTAGTGGTCGGTGGCGGTGTCCCCGGTGTCGCCGCCCAGCACCCGGCCGGGCGTGCGGGCGAACGTGTCCCAGATGGAGGGGGTGCGGCCGTCCTCCGCGGCCGCGCCCTCGACCTGGTAGGCGGCGGTCGCGGCGCCCCACAGGAAGCCGGGCGGGAAGGTCATGGTCATCAAGACGCTCCGAGGGGGGAGAGGGAACGTGCGAAGGTCAGCCCTTGACCGCGCCCCGCATGATGCCGCCGACGATCTGTCTGCCGAACAGGGTGAAGGCGAGCAGCAGCGGCAGGGTGCCCAGCAGTGCACCGGCCATGACCACGGCCTGGTCGGGTACGTAGCCGCGGCCGAGCCCGGTGAGGGCCACCTGCACGGTCGGGTTCTCCTGGGTCAGGGCGATGACGGGCCAGAAGAAGTCGTTCCACGCCTGGACGAAGGAGAGCATGCCCAGGACGGCCATCGCGGGCCGGGCGACGGGGAGGACGATGTGCCACACCACGCGCCAGCTGCTCGCCCCGTCGACGCGGGCCGCCTCGATCAGCTCGGTGGGCAGCGCCTCGAGAAGGTACTGCCGCATGAAGAAGACCCCGAAGGCGCTGACCAGGGTGGGCAGCACCACCGCCTGCAGCTGGTCGGTCCAGCCCAGGCCGGCGACGACCATGAAGAGGGGGACGACGCTCAGCTGCGGCGGGACCATCATCGTGCCGACGGTCAGCAGGAGCAGGGCGCTCTTGAGGCGGAACCGCAGCTTGGCGAAGGCGAAGCCGGCGACGGTGGAGAAGAGCACGGTACCCAGCGCGACCGTCCCGGCGACCAGCGCCGTGTTGAACAGCGCGAGCCCCATGTTGGCATCGCTCCACGCCGAACCGAGGTTCTTCAGCAGCCGGCCGCCGAACCAGAACGGCGGCGGGGTGCGGGCCAGCCGGGCGCTGTCGCCCGAGGCGGCCACCGCCGTCCACACCAGCGGGAACAGCGAGCCGACGGTGAACACCGTCAGCACGGCATAGGCGACGGGCCCGGCGTGCAGCTGCCGTCCCGCGCGGTGGGCCGGGGCCGGGGGCCTGGGGCTGAGGGGCGGCACGGCAGCGGCTCACCGGTCCTTCCGCAGACGTCGCGCGATCAGCCCGTTGGCGGCGGCGATCAGCAGCAGGATCAGGAACATCGTCCAGGCGACGGCCGAGGCGCGCCCGAGGTGGTAGTTGAACCAGCCCTGGTCGTAGAGGTAGAGGCCCAGGGTCTGGAACTGGTGCGAGGCGCCGCCCTTCTGGCCGCCCGCCCCGCCGAACAACAGGGGTTCGCCGAAGAGCTGGGTCGCCCCGATCGTCGAGACGACGACCGTGAAGAGGATCGTCGGCCGCAGCGCGGGCACGGTGATGTGCCGGAACTGCCGCCCGCGCGAGGCGCCGTCCAGCGCCGCCGATTCGTAGAGCTCGTCGGGGACCGCCTGCATGGCGGCCAGATAGATCAGCGCGTTGTAGCCCGTCCACCGCCAGATCACGATCGAGGAGACCGCGAACTGCGAGGACCAGGTGCCGCTCTGCCAGTCGACCGGGCCGATCCCCAGCCCGCCCAGCGCCCAGTTCACCATGCCGTAGTCCCGCCCGTAGAGCAGGACGAAGACGAGCGTGGCGGCGGCGACCGAGGTGGCGTAGGGCGTCAGCAGCGCGACCCGCCAGAACGTGGCGGCGCGCAGCCGGTAGTGGAGCAGATGCGCCAGGCCCAGCGCCATCAGCAGCTGCGGCACGGTCGACAGGACGCCGATGGTGAAGGTGTTGCGCAGGGCGTTCCAGAAGAAGTCGTTGCCCAGGAGCCGGGCGTAGTTGTGCAGCCCGGCCCACTGCATGCGGTCCGGGGCCGTCAGCTCCACGCGGTGCAGGGAGGCCCAGCCCGTATAGAGGAGGGGGAAGAGGCCGAATGCCACGAAGAAGAGGAAGAACGGGGCGACGAACGCATAGGGGCTGTAGTGCAGGTCCCAGCGGTACAGACGGCTGCGCCAGGGGCCCGGGCCCGCCCGGCCGCGGCTGCGCTCCCCGGCCTCGCCGGCCGGCGAGCCCTCCACCACGGTGGTCGTGGCGGTCATTCGTCCACCGCGTTCTCGATCTCCTTCTGCGCCGCCCTCCAGCCCGCGCGCGCGGACCTGCCCTGCTGTTCGACCTGGGGGATGCCGACGTCGGTGAACGCCGTCCCCATCTGCGCCTCCCGGGGACCGAAGACCAGCGTGGGGATGGAGCGGGCCGCCTCCGTATAGATCGCCCCGATGGGGGCGCCGCCGAAGTAGGGATTGCGCGCGTTTCTGACCTGCGGCATGGCGTACGAGGCCGGGGTGGAGGGGACGCCGGCCTGCCGCTCGAAGAGCCTGGCCTGCTGGGCGGGCGCCGTCAGCCAGACCGCGAGCTCGATCGCCGCGGCCTTGTGCCGGGCCGCCTTCGGGACGCCGATGAAGGAGCCGCCCCAGTTGGCGGGCCGGGGGGCCGCGGCCACGTCCCACTTGTCCTTGCCCGCGGCACCCGACTTCTCCTTGATGTAGCCGAGCATCCACGGCGGGCAGGCGACGGTGGCGAAGCGGCCGTTGGCGTACGCCTGGTCCCAGGGTTTCTCGAACTGCTTGAGCCGCGCGGTCAGCCCGCCCCGCACGGCCTGCATGGCCAGGTCCCAGGAGGCCCTGACCGCCGGGCTGTTCGTATAGACCGGCCTGCCCCGCCGGTCGTAGTAGCGCTCGGGGTAGGCGTGGACGGAGGCGTTGTAGATCCCGGCCGCCGAGTCGGTGAAGACCGTGCCGGCCGGGGCCCGCCGCGCATAGGCCCTGCCGGTGTCGATGTACTTCTGCCAGTCGCCGGCCCACAGCCGGCCGACCGCCTCCCGGTCCGTCGGCAGTCCGGCCTGCCGGAAGAGGTCCTTGCGGTAGCAGACGGCGATCGGGCCGATGTCCGTGCCGAGGCCGATGGTCCGGCCGTCCGGCGTGGTGGCCTGGGCCCACTTCCACGGCAGCCAGTCGCCCCTGCGGACGCCCTTGGCCTTGCCCAGGTCGACGAACAGATCGCCCTGGGCGGCCGCCACCTCGTGGATGTTGCCGACCTCCATGGCCTGGATGTCGGCGAGCCCGCTCCCCGCCGCGAGGTGGGTGAGGAGCTGGGGGTAGTAGGCGTCGTTGCGCTCGATCACGCTTTCCTTGATCGTGACGCCCGGGTGGAGCCGCTCGTACTCCTCGTAGAGCCCCGCCTGCTTATAGCCGAAGACACCGAAGGTGCCGATGGTGACCGTGGTCCTGCCGTTGCCGCCGGGGCGGTCCGCTTCACCGTCCGGGCCGTCCTTGGCGCAGCCGTCGAGCACGCTGACGCCGAGGACGAGCGCGGCGGCGGCCACGAGCAGCAGGGCCCGGCGCCGGTAGGGGCCGCTCGACCAGGCCGGGGTCACGTCTCGACGACGACGTTCTCAGCCTGCGGTCCCTTCGGTCCCTGGACGACGTCGTAGGAGACCTTCTGGTCCTCGTACAGCTCCTTGAAGCCGGTGCTCTGGATCGCGGAGAAGTGGACGAACACGTCCGGGCCCCCGTCGTCCTGCGCGATGAAGCCGAAGCCCTTGTCGGCGTTGAACCACTTCACTTTGCCTGTTGCCATTGGTCATGACCCTTCGTCCGGTGCCGCACCTCAGCATTCCCCGGACCAGGGGTGAACTTCCCCCGTACGCGCCGTGCGTCACCCCTGGGGACTACAAAACGACAAGAGCCCGACCCGCTTGCGCGGATCGGGCTCTTGTCGATCAGGGTGAGTAACGGGACTTGAACCCGCGACATCCTGGACCACAACCAGGTGCTCTGCCAGCTGAGCTATACCCACCATGTTGTTCGGTGTGTTTCCCACCGGACGAGAAAAAGTGTACAGGGTCTTCGGGGGTGCTCGCTCCCGGCTTTCGGCCGTGCCGGGAGCGAGCTGCGTCACACCGTCTGAGCGGGCAGGACGTGCTTGGCCGCGATGGCCTTCGCCGTGTCGGAGTCCGGGCCGGGCTGCGGCACGAAGATCGCCTCGCGGTAGTAGCGGAGCTCGGCGATCGACTCGCGGATGTCGGCCAGTGCCCGGTGGTTGCCGTTCTTCTTGGGGCTGGCGAAGTACGCGCGCGGGAACCAGCGGCGGGCCAGCTCCTTCACCGAGGACACATCCACGATCCGGTAGTGCAGGTGGCTCTCCAGAGCGGGCATGTCCCGCAGCAGGAATCCACGGTCGGTGCCGACCGAGTTTCCGCACAGCGGGGCCTTGCCCGGCTCCGGGACGTGCTCGCGGACGTACGCCAGGACCTGCCGCTCCGCTTCCTCGAGCGTCGTCCCGCCGTCCAGCTCCGCGAGCAGCCCGGAGGCCGTGTGCATCTGGCGCACCACCTCGGGCATGGTGACGAGTGCCTCGGCGGGCGGACGGATGACGATGTCCACGCCGTCCCCGAGGATGTTCAGCTCAGAGTCGGTGACCAGGGCGGCCACCTCGATGAGCGCGTCGTCCGACAGCGAGAGCCCGGTCATCTCGCAGTCGATCCACACCATGCGATCGTTCATACGTCTCACCCTACGGGGCGTTCCCGCTGACCGGGCAGGCGTGGGGCGTAGAGGTCGGAATCCGGCTTGCCCGGATCCGGGGCATTGATCCCCGGACCGCCACCATGACCCGGCATATGGGCGATATGGCCGCTGTGTCCGCTATGAGGTGAAGGAGCGCCCAAGGGCGCGCCCGTCACCGCATGGGCGGGGGCCATGGCCGTACGCCGCATCGACATGAGCGTCTCCCCGGACCGGGGCTCGACCGGCTCGGGCCGGTCGAACCTCTCGCTCCGCTCCGCACGCTCCGCCCTCTCGCCCCGCTCCGGCCGGTCCACCGGGCCGCTCTGCGGCCGGCGTGCCCGGTAGGCGGCCCGGTAGGCGGCGGGGGAGGACCCCAGCTGCCGCCGGAAGTGGCCGCGCAGGGCCACCGGCGAGCGGAAGCCGCAGCGCCCGGCGACCTCGTCCACGGAATAGTCCGAGGTCTCCAGGAGCCGCTGCGCCTGGAGGACCCGCTGAGTGATCAGCCACTGCAGCGGGGCACTCCCGGTGAGCGAACGGAACCGCCGGTCGAAGGTGCGACGGCTCATGTACGCGCGGGCGGCCAGGGTCTCCACGTCGAACTGCTCGTGGAGGTGCTCCAGCGCCCAGGCGACGACCTCGGCCAGCGGGTCGGCGCCGATCTCCTCCGGTAAAGACCTGTCGAGGTAGCGCTCCTGTCCGCCGGTGCGGCGCGGCGGTACGACGAGGCGGCGGGCCAGGGCCCCCGCGGCGTCGGCGCCGTGGTCGGTGCGGACGATGTGCAGGCACAGGTCGATGCCTGCCGCGGTGCCCGCGGACGTCAGTACGTCGCCGTCGTCCACGAAGAGCTCCCGCGGGTCCACGTGGACCGACGGATAGCGCTTGGCGAGCGTGGGCGCGTACATCCAGTGGGTGGTGGCGGGCCTGCCGTCGAGCAGGCCCGCGGCGGCCAGTACAAAGGCCCCGGTGCACAGTCCGACGATGCGGGCGCCCTCTTCATGGGCCCGGCGCAGCGCGTCGAGCGCGGCGGCCGGTGGCGGTTGTGTGATCGACCGCCAGGCCGGTACGACGACGGTGCCGGCCCTGGAGAGCGCCTCCAGGCCGTACGGTGCGGTCAATTCCAGGCCGCCGGTTGTTCGCAATGGCACATCTTCGCCCGCGCACACCAGCAATCGGTAGCGGGGAACTCCTGCGTCCTGTCGGTCGATTCCGAACACGGAGAGCGGGATGGAGCTTTCGAAGATGGGGCCGCCGCTGAAAAGAAGTACGGCGACGATCTCCCGGCGGCGGCGTCCGGAGAGCTTGCGCGCGGCCTCCGGTACGGTCGTGGAGTCCTGGCTCATGGCGCTAAGCCCCCCTCGGCGGTCGAGTCCTCTCGGTCCTGCACGTTTCCCCTCGGTCCTGAACGGTTCCCCCGCCGGTCATGGCCAAGATCGAATCTACTGCGTCACTTGGAGACGCGGTGACCAGTTCACCACCCGCCTCTAAGTCGACATGACAACTTGGCGCGAAGCGTTCGATCACGAAGCGTTGCACTTGCAGGCTCCGGTGAAAAGTACGCCTCTCGCCCATGCCCACTGTCCGTAGGCGGCAACCGCCCTCCACGGTGCTTTCCTTGCTGGTCGACCGGCTGTTGGAGGGGCCTCCGGCCAAGGTATGAAGTTCGGCCTGAACTTGGCCGAAAACATATGGGTCCAGGCGTGCGAGGGGGTCAGTCGAGGGGGGTGCCGGAGCCTGGATGGCGAGCCCCGCGGTGGCTTCCGCCGCCCGTCCGGCCATGCCTCCCGCGGTGCGGAATCGACTGCTCCGCCACGGCCCGGGCGGCGCTGCGCGCGGACTGGCGCAGGAGGGCGTGGCAGGCGCAGGTGAGGGCCACCAGACCGGCCGCGGTGCCGGCCGCGCCGCCGAAGGACTGACCGCACATCAGCAGGACGACCGGGACCAGGGCGCAGCTGAAGGCCGCCCAGCGGACCACGTCGCTCACCGGATCGGGGGACGCCCCCTCGGCGGCGTCCTCGCGGGCGTAATCACGGGTTCCGGGCACGGAACGGCTCCCTGCTGGCGGCTGCTGGCGGTATTACAACGGCGAGCCGGGGGCAGGGGTCACTGGGCGGGGAGCGGTGGGGGGCGGAGCCGGGGCCATTGCGCTACGCGCCGCGCTCGTGCATGCTCCGGGGAACGTCCACGGGGCCGTCGGCCCGCCGGGCAGCCTCTGGGCAGGCGGCGAGTGTCGCCGTACCCTGGGGGGTAAGCCCTTGAAAAGATGAATCCCGGACGGATTTCGCCGTCCATGATCCATCGTCGGGCGCACCCCACGACAACTCCAACCAGTCCACCGCCGTTCCCCTCGACAAGAGGCATCCTTCGCCGAGACACCGATGGCCGGTCACGAATTCTCCGAACCCGCGGACCGCAAGCGGATCGCCGATCAGACAGCGCATCCCGAAGCGGCGGAAGAAACACGTCATTCCTGCGATCCGGCGTTCCAGCACGGCGTCGTGGTGGGCTTCGACGGTTCCATGTCGAGCGAACGAGCGCTTGCGTATGCAATCGGAATGGCCCGGCGCTCGGGCTCGGGCCTGATCATCGTCCATGTGGCCAACCGGCTGCCGACGACCGTCTGGGCGGGCTGTGAACCGCCGGTCTTCGTGGACGTACCCGATCACCGCACCGAGGTGCTGGGCCTGGAGCTCGCCTGCGCGGACTATTTGTCCGAAGTGCCATGGATTCTGGTGGAACGCGGTGGGGACATCTGCCACGAACTCGAAGAAGTCGGGCGGGAGTACGCCGCCGACGCGATCGTGGTCGGCTCCACACACGGTCTGGTCGGGCGGATCTTCGGCTCGGTGGCCGGGCGGCTGGCGCGCCGGGCGCAGCGACCGGTGGTCGTCATCCCGTAGGGCGCCTCGACACGCCCCGGTCGAACGTCAACGCGCTTGCGCCGAAACGGGGTTGGCGCCGCGACCGGCTTGACAGTCCGCGAAATCTACTCGCGCGTAGAGGTGGATGGCGCCCTGGAGGCGGGTAAAACTCCGGCACACGACGCTGTCGTGCTGCCGGACGGGAGGTGACGGTTCCCGGGACCGGCGGCATCACGCCGGCGCGAGGGCGGCGCCGGCACAGGGGAGGCGGCTCTCTCCGCGCGCGTGGTGGCACGCGCGGAGAGAGCCGTCCCTTTTTTGCGGCTAAACCGCCGCCGCTCTCGCGGAGGTGGTTGCTCGCCGCCGGGGTTGCTCAATTCATGGTTGCGGGGACAGGCCGCTCCCGTAATGAGCCCCCCAGGTCACTCGACCGTGACGGACTTCGCCAGGTTGCGCGGCTTGTCGATGTCGCGGCCCATGGCCTTCGCCGTGTAGTAGGCGAAGAGCTGCAGCGGGATGCCCATGAGGATCGCGTCCAGCTCGTCCTCGTTCTTCGGCACGACGATCGTGTGGTCGGCCTTCTCCTGCTCCTGGTGCGCGACGGCGAGGATGCGGCCGCTACGGGCCTTGATCTCCTCGAGCGCGGCGCGGTTCTTCTCCAGCAGCTCGTCGTTCGGGACGATCGCGACGGTCGGCATCGCGGGCTCGATGAGCGCCAGCGGACCGTGCTTGAGCTCGGAGGCCGGGTAGGCCTCGGCGTGGATGTACGAGACCTCCTTGAGCTTCAGCGAGGCCTCACGGGCCACCGGGTAGCCCCGGACGCGGCCGATGAACATCATCGACTTGGCCTCGGCGTACTCCTTGGCCAGCTCTTCGATCTGCGCCTCGTTCGCCAGGATCTCCTCGATCTGGCCGGGGAGCTTGCGCAGGCCCTCGATGATCCGCTTGCCGTCCGCGACGGACAGGTCGCGGGTGCGGCCCAGGTGCAGGGCGAGCAGGCCGAAGGAGACCACCATGTTGGTGAAGCACTTGGTGGAGACGACGCAGACCTCGGGGCCGGCGTGGACGTAGATGCCACCGTCGGTCTCGCGGGCGATCGCGGAACCGACCACGTTGACCAGGCCCAGGACGCGGGCGCCCTTGCGCTTGAGCTCCTGGACGGCGGCGAGCACGTCGTAGGTCTCACCGGACTGGGAGACGGCGATGTAGAGGGTGTCGGGGTCCACGACCGGGTTGCGGTAGCGGAACTCGGAGGCCGGCTCGGCGTCCGCGGGGATACGGGCCAGCTCCTCGATCATCTGGGCGCCGATCTGGCCGGCGTGGTACGAGGTGCCGCAGCCGAGGATCTTCACCCGGCGCACGGCGCGGGCGTCGCGGGCGTCGAGGTTCAGGCCGCCCAGGTGCACGGTGGAGAAGCGGTCGTCGATGCGGCCGCGCAGGGCGCGGTCCACGGCGTCGGCCTGCTCGTGGATCTCCTTGTGCATGTACGTGTCGTGGCCGCCCATGTCGTACGACTCGGCCTCCCACTCGACGGTGGTCGGCTGGGCCGAGGTGGAGGAGCCCTCGGTGGTGTACGTGCGGTAGTCGTCGGCCCGGAGGGTGGCCATCTCGCCGTCGTCGAGGGTGACGACCTGGCGGGTGTGGCTGACCAGCGCGGCGACGTCGGAGGAGACGAACATCTCCTTCTCGCCTATGCCCAGGACGACCGGGGAGCCGTTGCGGGCGACGACGATGCGGTCCGGGAAGTCGGCGTGCAGCACGGCGATGCCGTACGTGCCCTCGATGTGCTTGACGGCCTCGCGGACCTTCTCCTCGAGCGTTCCGGCCTCGGAACGGGCGATGAGGTGGGCGAGGACCTCGGTGTCGGTGTCGGAGACGAAGACGAAGCCCTCGGCCGTCAGCTTGGCACGCAGGTCGGAGGCGTTGTCGATGATGCCGTTGTGGACGACGGCGACCTTCTCCTCGGCGTCCAGGTGCGGGTGGGCGTTGACGTCGTTCGGCGCGCCGTGGGTGGCCCAGCGGGTGTGGGCGATGCCCGTGGTGCCCGCGAAGCGCTTGGGTAGGCGGGACTCCAGCTCGCGGACGCGGCCCTTGGCCTTGGCGGACTTCAGGCCACCGGTCTTGCCGTGCAGGGCGATGCCGGCGGAGTCGTAGCCGCGGTACTCCAGGCGCTGCAGGCCCTCGAGCAGCAGCGGCGCGACATCACGCTTGCCGATGTATCCGACGATTCCGCACATAGGTGACCCTCCCAGGTAGATGTTCAGGGGTGCCCGAAGGCGACGACGGTGGCGGTGGAGCGGCGTGCGGGCCGCCTCACCCGTCGAGGTCGTCCCGGCCGGTCAGCCGTAGACGATGCGGCGCAGCTGCCGCAGTGAAAGCTGTGGTGGCGCCACCGCGCGGTGCGGCAGCTCGGCCGCGATCCGCTCGAAGATCTCCGCGTTGTTCAGTCCGCCGGACTGGAGCTCGCGGTGGCGTCTGCGGACGAATTCCTCGGCCGTCTCGTCGAAGTACGCCAGCACGTCGAGCACCACCCGGGCTGCCTCGCCGCGCTGTAGCGGCGTGCTGCGCACCAGGTGGTCGACCAGGTCGTCGTGTGACATGCGGCGTTCGAGCACCCGTCGATACTGAGGGCAACGAGTGCCTTTCGCAAGAATCCTGCCCGATTTCGGGCAGGAGTGCTAGCGAATGTGATGTGAATCGTGGGGAAACGCCTAGAAACGACGCAGGATGGCCTGTTTCGCGGCGGTGAACTCCTCGTCGGTGAGGACGCCCGCGCGGTGCAGCTCGCCCAGCTCGCGCAGCCGGCGCAGCAGGGCGTCGTGATCGTCGCCGCCCGAGGGCGCCGCCGGGGCCGCCTCGGCGGCGCCTTCCGGCGGGACGGCGGCCGGGCTGTGGCCGGGGCCGTGGAGGGCCTTGGGGGCGCGGTCGGGGGCGGCCGGGTGCGGCAGCCGGGCCACGACGGCGGCCGCCACCAGCGCCATCAGGGGGTCCTTCTTGAAGCCGTAGAGCTCGATCGCGTGCGGATCGTGCTTGGGCGGGGCGCTGGTCGGCACCTGGGGGAGGGCGAAGCGGAGGTAGCCGTTCTCCAGGCCGACCGAGGGCTGCCACTCCACCGAGGAGATGTCCCGCAGGGGCAGCATGCGCGTACCGGCCGACTTCTTCCCTTCCTCCGTCTTCCAGTTCCATTCCAGCCGCACCCGCTCGCCGTCGAACGAGGCCGTCCCGTCCCCGGCGCCCACCGACAGCGGAAGGGCGGGACCCGGCAGCAGATAGCGGTCGGTGGGGCCGGAGGGGACCTGCTCCAGCAGGAGGGCGTTGCGCACCTCGTCCACGAAGTACTCCGCGACGCCCGCGCGGTCCGGATCGACGGTCAGCTGATACGGATCGGCGGCTTCCGACAGCCGTCCGCGGGTGACCTGGGAGAGGGGGTCGGCGCCGTCGCGCAGCCGCAGCCGGAGCCGGCCGCTCTTGCGACCGGGCTCGAAGGCGATGCCCGCCACGGCCGTCAGCGGGACGGCCAGCTCACCGAGGGTCTGGCGGAGCAGGTGCACCCCGCGCTCCCGGCCGGGCACGATGCGTATCGTGCCGCCGTCGAATGCCCATGTGCCATCCGTCTGGAGGATCTCAGCCATGGACGGGATTCTCTCAGGTTGATCTTGTTCCGCGGGGCCGTCCGGCGGGCGGCCCCGCGCCGCGTTCAGTCCGTGAGGCCGAGCTCGCGGGCGATGAGCATCCGCTGGACCTCGCTGGTGCCCTCGCCGATCTCCAGGATCTTGGAGTCGCGCCACATCCGGGCCACGGGGTACTCGTTCATGAAGCCGTAGCCGCCGTGGATCTGGGTGGCCTCGCGGGCGTTGGTGACCGCGATCTCGGAGGAGTAGAGCTTGGCCAGCGCCGCCTGCTTCTTGAACGGCTCGCCGTGCACCAGGCGGGAGGCCGCGTCGCGCCAGGCGACGCGGGCGGTGTGGGCCCGCATCTCCATGTCGGCGATCTTGAACTGGATGGCCTGGTTGCTGCCGATCGGCCGGCCGAAGGCCTCGCGGGTCTTCGCGTAGGCGACCGACTCGTCGACGCAGCCCTGGGCCAGGCCCGTGGCCAGCGCCGAGATCGCGATCCGGCCCTCGTCGAGTATCCGCAGGAACTGGGCGTACCCGCGGCCCTGCTCGCCCAGCAGGTTGGCCGCCGGCACCCGGACGTCGGAGAAGGACAGCTCGCGGGTGTCCGAGGCGTTCCAGCCGACCTTGGAGTAGGGGGCCGCGACCGTGAAGCCGGGCGTGCCCGAGGGCACGATGATCGAGGAGATCAGCGGCTTGCCGTCCTCCTTGCGGCCGGTGACGGCGGTGACGGTGACCAGGCCCGTGATGGTCGTGCCGGAGTTGGTGATGAAGCACTTGGTGCCGTTGATCACCCACTCGCCCGTGGCCTCGTCCAGGCGCGCGGTGGTGCGGGTGGCGCCCGCGTCGGAGCCGCCGTCGGGCTCGGTCAGGCCGAAGGCGCCCAGCATCTCGCCGGAGCAGAGCCGCGGCAGCCACTCGCGCTTCTGCTCCTCCGTGCCGAAGCGGTAGATGGGCATCGCGCCCAGCGAGACGCCCGCCTCCAGGGTGATCGCCACGGAGGAGTCCACCCGGGCGAGCTCCTCGAGGACGAGGCCGAGGGCGAGATAGTCCCCGCCCATGCCGCCGTACTCCTCGGGGAACGGCAGCCCGAACAGCCCCATGCGGCCCATCTCCCGCACGATTTCGTACGGGAACTCATGACGCTCGTAGAAGTCGCCGATCTTCGGGGCGACGACGTCGTGTGCGAACTCCTCCACGGTGCGGCGGAGTTCCTCGTGCTCGGGGGTGAGGCGGTGGTCCAACGACATGGTTCAGGACTCCTGGTGGGAGAGGGCACGAACAGTGCGGGACGGGCTCGGCCGGCCGAGCCGGCCGGCCATCCACACGCTAGTGGCGGACAGGAGACCAAGATCAACCCCGGTGGTGATGCCGAGTCCGTCGAGCATCCACACCAGGTCCTCGGTCGCGAGATTGCCGGTCGCGCTCTTCGCGTACGGGCAGCCTCCGAGGCCGCCGGCGGAGGCGTCGACTGTGGTCACGCCGTGCCGCAGGGCGGCGAGGGTGTTGGCGAGGGCCTGGCCGTAGGTGTCGTGGAAGTGCACCGCGAGGCGCCCGGCGGCCACCCCGGCCTCGTCCAGCGCGGCCAGCAGGGCGGCGACGTGGCCGGGAGTGGCAACGCCGATGGTGTCGCCGAGGCTGAGCTCGTCGCAGCCGAGGTCGAGCAGGCGGCGGCTGACGCGGACGGTCTGCTCGATGGGGACGGGGCCCTCCCAGGGGTCGCCGAAGCACATCGAGAGATAGCCGCGCACCCGCAGCCCCGCCTCGCGGGCCGTCTCGACGACCGGGGCGAACATCTCCAGCGACTCGGCGACCGTGCGGTTGAGATTGGCCTTGGCGAACGACTCCGTCGCGCTGCCGAAGACGGCGACCTCGCGGACGCCGAGCGCGAGGGCGCGCTCCAGGCCCCGCGCGTTGGGCACCAGCACGGGCAGGCGGGCCCCGACGCCGTCGAGCAGCGGCATCAGCTGCTCGGCGTCGGCCAGCTGGGGCACCCACTTGGGGTGCACGAAGCTCGTGGCCTCGACGGTGGACAGGCCCGCCGCGGCGAGGCGGCGGATGAACTCCGCCTTCACCTCGACGGGCACGACCGTCTTCTCGTTCTGCAGGCCGTCGCGGGGGCCCACCTCGTGGATGCGGACGTGGGTGGGCAGGGCCGGGTCGGGCACGACCATGGGCAGTCGGCCGGTCATGACTCCTCCAGGGGCGGGGCCGGGGTGACGACGGCCAGGACCTGGTCCATCGCCACGGTGGCACCGGCGCTCACGTCGAGCTCGGTGACGGTGCCGGCGTGCGGGGCGGCGATGACGTGCTCCATCTTCATCGCCTCGACGACCAGCAGGCTCTGCCCGGCCGCGACCTCGTCCCCGACGGCCGCCTTGACGACGGTGACCGTGCCGGGCATGGGGGCGGTGAGGGCGCCCGCGTGGGCGGCGGCGGTGCCGCCGCCGGCGTCGACGGGGTCGTGGTCGGTCAGGTGCCAGGTGTCGCCGTCGCGGGCGAGCCAGGTGCCCTCCGGGCCGGGGGCGGCGGTGAAGGCGTGGGTGCGGCCGTCGAGGTCGAGCGTGAGCCGCTCCCCGGCCCCCTGGGCGGGCAGCAGCTTCGCGCTGCGGGGTGCCGCGTCGGCGGAGCCTGCCGCACCCTCTCCCGGCGGCGGCAGCAGGAGCTCCGCGTCGGACAGCTCGCCGCGCACGCGCACCGTCACCGGGGTGTGCCCCGGTACGCGGAAGTGGTGGGCCGCCCAGGCGGGGGTGCCGCCCAGGCGCCAGCCGGTGGGGAGCGAGAAGGGGTCCACCCAGGCGGGGGAGGGGGCGGGGTCGGGGGAGCGGCGGCGCTGCCGGAGCAACGCACCCGCCGCGTACACCTCGTCCGGCACCTCCGTCGGCACCAGGGACGCCGCGTCCCGGTCCACCAGTCCCGTGTCCAGGTCGCCCGCCACCACGTCCGGGTGCGCCAGCAGCCTGCGCAGGAAGCCGGCGTTGGTGTCGACGCCCAGCACGACCGTCTCCGCGAGGGCCGCCCGCAGGCGGCGCAGGGCGGTGGCCCGGTCGGGGCCGTGCGCGATCACCTTCGCGAGCATCGGGTCGTAGGACGTGCCGACCTCGGCGCCCTCGAAGAGCCCCGAATCGACGCGCACCCCCTCACCGGCCGGCTCGCGCAGCGCCCGCACCGTGCCCGCCGACGGCAGGAAGTCCACCCGGTCACCGCTGACCCGCGCCGTCTCCGCGCAGATGCGGGCCTCCACGGCGTGACCGGTCAGGGTCACCTCCGCCTGGGTGGGGCCCAGCACCTCGGCCGCGGCCACCCGGACCTGCCACTCCACCAGGTCCAGGCCCGTGATCAGCTCCGTCACCGGGTGCTCGACCTGCAGGCGGGTGTTCATCTCCATGAAGAAGTACGAGGCCGGGTCGTCGCCCGGGACGATGAACTCCACCGTGCCCGCCCCGGTGTAGCCGCAGGAGCGGGCGGCCTGGACGGCGGCCTCGCCCATCGCCGCACGGGTGGCCTCGTCCAGCAGGACGCTCGGCGCCTCCTCGATGATCTTCTGGTGGCGCCGCTGCAGCGAGCACTCGCGCTCGCCGAGGTGGATGACGTTGCCGTGGCCGTCGGCGAGCACCTGGATCTCGATGTGCCGGGGCCGGTCGACCCACCGCTCGACGAGCAGCGTGTCGTCGCCGAAGGAGCCGCGCGCCTCGCGCCGCGCGGCGGCGATCTCCTCGGCGAGCAGCGCCTCGTCGCGGACGAGCCGCATGCCCTTGCCGCCGCCGCCCGCCGAGGGCTTGAGCAGCACCGGCATCCCGATCTCCCGGGCGGCCTCGGTGAGCTGTGCGTCGCTCAGGCCGCTGCCGGACGAGCCGGGCACGACCGGCACGCCCGCCGCCCGGACCGTCTCCTTGGCGCGGATCTTGTCGCCCATCAGCTCGATCGCCGCGGCGGGCGGGCCGATGAAGGCGAGCCCGGCGTCGGTGCAGGCGCGGGCGAAGGCGGCGTTCTCGGCGAGGAAGCCGTAGCCGGGGTGGACGGCCTGCGCACCGGTGCGGGCCGCGGCGTCCAGGAGCCGTTCTATGGACAGGTAGCTCTCAGCGGCGGCCGCCGGGCCGATACGGACGGCGGTGTCGGCCTCGCGCACGTGCCGGGCACCGGCGTCGGCGTCGCTGAACACGGCGACGGAACGGATGCCGAGCGTGCGCAGCGTACGGATGACCCGTACGGCGATCTCGCCTCGGTTGGCGACAAGGACAGTGTCGAACATGCTCCGCCTCACATCCGGAAGACGCCGTAGCCGGGCGCCGTGCGGTCCCTTTGGGGCAGCGGCGCGTTGGCGCACGCGGTCAGGGCCAGACCCAGCACCTGCCGGGTCTCCAGGGGGTCGATGACGCCGTCGTCCCACAGCCGCGCGGTCGCGTAATAGGCGTTGCCCTGGGTTTCGTACTGCTCGCGGATGGGGGCCCGGAAGGCGTCCTCGTCCTGCGCGCTCCACTGCTCGCCGCGCGCCTCGAGCTGGTCGCGCTTGACGGTGGCCAGGACCGAGGCCGCCTGCTCGCCGCCCATCACCGAGATCTTCGCGTTGGGCCACATCCACAAAAAGCGCGGTGAATAGGCGCGACCGCACATCGAGTAGTTGCCCGCGCCGTACGAGCCGCCGACGACGACCGTGAGCTTGGGGACCCGGGTGCAGGCGACGGCCGTGACCATCTTGGCGCCGTGCTTGGCGATGCCGCCCGCCTCGTACTGCCGGCCGACCATGAAGCCGGAGATGTTCTGCAGGAAGAGCAGCGGTATGCCGCGCTGGTCGCACAGCTCGATGAAGTGGGCGCCCTTCTGGGCGGATTCGGAGAAGAGGATGCCGTTGTTGGCGACGATGCCCACGGGGTGGCCGTGGATGCGCGCGAAGCCGGTCACCAGCGTCTGCCCGAACTCGGCCTTGAACTCGGCGAAGCGCGAGCCGTCGACGATCCGGGCGATGACCTCGCGCACGTCGTACGGGGTCCGCGAGTCGACCGGCACCGCGCCGTAGAGCCCCGCGGGGTCGGCCTTGGGCTCCTCCACCGGCTCCACGGACCAGGGCAGGGGGCCGCGCCCGGGGAGCGTGGAGACGATGGTCCGCACGATCCGCAGGGCGTGGGCGTCGTCCTCGGCGAGGTGGTCGGTGACGCCCGAGACCCGGGAGTGGACCTCGCCGCCGCCCAGCTCCTCGGCCGTGACGACCTCGCCCGTGGCGGCCTTCACCAGCGGCGGGCCGCCGAGGAAGATCGTGCCCTGGCCGCGCACGATCACGGCCTCGTCGCTCATCGCCGGCACATAGGCGCCGCCGGCCGTGCAGGACCCGAGCACGGCGGCGATCTGCGGGATGCCGGCGCCGGACATCCGGGCCTGGTTGTAGAAGATCCGGCCGAAGTGCTCGCGGTCGGGGAAGACCTCGTCCTGCATGGGCAGGAAGGCGCCGCCGGAGTCGACGAGATACAGGCACGGGAGCCGGTTCTCCAGCGCGATCTCCTGGGCGCGCAGATGCTTCTTGACCGTCATCGGGTAGTACGTGCCGCCCTTGACCGTGGCGTCGTTGGCGACGATCAGCGTCTCGCGGCCGGAGACCCGGCCGATGCCGGCGATCACGCCTGCGGCCGGCGCCGCCCCGCCGTACATCCCGTCGGCGGCCAGCGGCGCGATCTCCAGGAAGGGCGAGCCGGGGTCCAGCAGGGCGTCGACGCGGTCCCGGGGCAGCAGCTTGCCGCGCGCGGTGTGCCGCGCGCGGGGGCCCTCGCCCCCGCCCAGCCGTGCGGCGGCGAGCTTCTCGCGCAGCCGCGCGGACAGCTCGCGGTGCGCGGCCTCGTTCGCCCGCCAGGCGTCGGACGCCGGATCTGCGGCGCTCCCCAGCACCGGTGCCTGCTGCATGTACTCGAGCTCCCTTGCTCGGTTAATGAGCGTTAACACTTTCCTTCAGGTTAACGACCACTAACGCGGCTGTCTAGAATTACCTTCGTGAAAGACGCAGCGACCCGGCCCCCCACCGCTCCCGCCCCCACCCGCCGCGAGCAGATCCTCCAGGAGGCCGCCCGGCTCTTCGCCGAGCGCGGTTTCCACGGCGTCGGCGTGGACGAGATAGGGGCCGCGGTCGGCATCAGCGGTCCCGGCCTCTACCGCCACTTCGCGGGCAAGGACGCGATGCTCGCGGAGCTGCTGGTCGGCATCAGCGGACGGCTCTTCGCCGGCGGCCGCAAGCGGGTCGCCGAGGCCTCCGAGGCGGGCGCCGGGCCGGCCGTCGTGCTCGACTCGCTCATCGACGGGCACATCGACTTCGCCCTCGACGACCGCGCGCTCATCACCCTGCACGACCGCGAGCTCGGCCAGCTCCGCGACAGCGACCGCAAGCTGGTGCGCTCCCTGCAGCGCCAGTACGTGGAGCTGTGGGTCGACGTGGTCCGCAAGCTCCACCCCGGTGCCGCGGAGGCCGAGGCCCGCACCGCCGTCCACGCCGTCTTCGGGCTGCTCAACTCCACCCCGCACCTCGGCCGCCCCGGCGCGCTCCCCAGCAGGGCCGCCACCGCCGCCCTGCTGCGCCGCCTCGCCCTGGGGGCGCTGGGCGCCCTGTCGGACTGAGGGCGCCGCCCGGCGCCCGCCCGGGGTCGGGCGGGCGCGCCCATGGACCGTCGTGATCACGCCAACGGGATCTGGACAGTCTCGATGACCGGCCGGTAACTTCGCTGAGCAAGCGCTTACACAGCCGGGAGGGGACGCCATGCGCCGCACCGTCTTCAGCGAGGATCACGAGGCTTTCCGGGAGACCGTCCGCGACTTCATCGCCGCCGAGGTCGTGCCGCACTACGACGCCTGGCGCGAGGCGGGCTTTGTCCCGCGCGACTTCTACAAGAAGCTCGGCGAGCTCGGCGTCCTCGGCATCGAGGTGCCCGAGGAGTACGGCGGCGCCGGTCAGCGCACCTTCAAGTTCCAGGCCGTCATCACCGAGGAGTGCGCCCGTGCCGGCGTCAGCTTCGGCGGCAGCAGCGTCCACACCGCCCTCTGCCTGCCCTATCTCCTGAAGTACGCGAACGACGAGCAGAAGCGGCGCTGGCTGCCCCCCTTCGTCACCGGCGACATGATGACCGCCATCGCCATGACCGAGCCCGGCACCGGCTCCGACCTGGCCGGCATGAAGACCACCGCCCAGCTCTCCGAGGACGGCACGCACTACGTCCTCAACGGCGCCAAGACCTTCATCACCGGCGGCGTCCAGGCCGACCGGGTGCTCGTCTGCGCCCGTACCGCCCCCGCCACCCCCGAGGACCGCCGCGGCGGCATCTCCATCCTCGTCGTCGACACCGCCTCCGAGGGCTTCGCCGTCGGCCGCAGGCTGGAGAAGCTCGGCCTGAAGGCCTCCGACACCGCCGAGCTCTCCTTCACCGACGTCAAGGTGCCCGCCCGGGACCTGCTGGGCGAAGAGGGCAAGGCGTTCGGGTACCTCACCCACAACCTGCCGCAGGAACGTCTCGGCATCGCCGTCAGCGCGTACGCGCAGTCCGCCGCCGCCCTCCGGTTCGCCACCCAGTACGTGCGGGACCGCACGGTCTTCGGGCAGAGCGTGGCCTCGTTCCAGAACACCAAGTTCGTCCTGGCCGACTGCCGGTCGGAGGTCGACGCGATGCAGGCCGTCGTGGACCGCGCCCTGGACGCGCTCGACGCGGGCGAACTGACCGCCGCCGACGCCGCCTCCGCGAAGCTGTTCACCACCGAGCGCGCGGCCGTCGTCATCGACAAGTGTCTCCAACTGCACGGCGGCTACGGCTACATGATGGAGTACCCCATCGCCCGCCTGTACGCCGACGTCCGCGTCACCCGCATCTACGGCGGTACGAGCGAGGTCATGCGCTCGATCATCGCCAAGTCGATGGGGCTGTGATCCGCCGCCCCACCCGCACGCCCCACCATCTGTAAGGACCACCGGCCAATGAGCGAGCCTCTTACCCCCCTGGACGACCTCCTCGGTCTGCTCGACCTCGAACGCATCGAGAAGGACATCTTCCGCGGCACCACCGGCCGGCCCGTGCTCGTGCCGCGGGTCTTCGGCGGGCAGGTGGCCGCTCAGGCACTGGTCGCCGCGGGACGCACCGTCCCCGGCGACCGCCTTGCCCACTCCCTGCACTCCTACTTCCTGCGCCCCGGCGACCCCCGGGTGCCCATCGTCTACACCGTCGACCGCATCCGCGACGGCCGCTCCTTCACCACCCGGCGCGTGGTCGCCGTCCAGCACGGCCAGCCGATCTTCCACCTCTCCGCGTCCTTCCAGGCGTACGAGGAGGGGCTGGAGCACCAGGAGCCCATGCCGGCCGCGCCGGACCCGCTCACCCTCCCCGCCCCGGCCGAGATGCTCGCCCAGCACGCCGAACTGCTCGGCGGGCCGGACGTCGTCGAGCGGATCCTGGAGGCCCGGGGCGCGGTCGACCTGCGGTACGTGGACGCACCGCCGTTCGCCAGCATCGGCGAGCCGCGCGAGCCCACCTCGCAGGTTTGGTTCCGCACGAACGGCAAACTGGCGGACGATCCGCTGCTGCACATCTGCCTGGCCACCTACGTCTCCGACATGACGCTCCTGGACTCCGTCCTGCTCGCCCACGGGCGCGGCGGCTGGGCCGTCGGCGACGTCGTCGGGGCGAGCCTGGACCACGCCATGTGGTTCCACCGCCCCTTCCGGGCCGACGAATGGCTGCTCTACGACCAGGAGAGCCCCACGGCCCAGGGCGGCCGGGGGCTCGCCAGGGGACGGATCTTCACCGCGGACGGGCGGCTGGCGGTTTCGGTCATCCAGGAGGGGGTCGTACGCGTTCCGCGGGACTGACGACGGTGACGCGCTACTCTCGTGATTAACCGTCAGTAGCTGTAGGGGGGAACGGGAATGACGCGCGCGTCCGCGCCGATGGGGATGGCGTTCAGAGGCATGCTGATAGCGGGGGGCTGCACCGCCATCCTCCTCGGCATCGTCCTCGCGTTCTTCTGGCACGCCGAGGTCGTCGACATGACCGGCGCCCCCCGGGTGATGGCGGGGCTGGCCCTGCGGGCCTTCGAGGCCGCCGTGCTGTACGGCGGCTCCTGGCTGGCCGTCCGGGGCTGGAACGGCCGCCCGCAGACGGAGACTTCTCACCCATAGCCGGACGGGCTGGAAATCCAGCCCGTCCGGCTATGACCGGGGTCCGGGGCGGAGCCCCGGTTACAGCAGGCCCGCCGCGTCCAGCAGGTACGCCGTCATCGGCTCGTAGAAGCGCGGGTCCAGGACGTGGTCGTCCAGCGGCACCGCCACCTGCAGGGTGCCCTCCGCCTCGCCGAGGAAGAGCGCCGGGTCGTTGGAGTCGGCGTAGCCCACCGCGTCGATGCCGCGCTGCGCCGCACAGCCGGCCCAGCCGTGGTCGGCCACCACCAGGTCCGGCAGCGGCCGGCCCTCGCGCTGCAGGCCGTCGAGGATCGCGGCCATCGGCGCGGGGGAGTGGGTGTGCCACAGCGTCGCGCCGCGCTCGTACACCGCGACGTCGGCGACCTGGTACACCGAGCCGTCGTCCGCCCGCAGCCCACTGGGGATCGAGACGATCTCGCACCCCGCCGCCCGCAGCGCGGCCGCCGTCGTGCGGTGCACGTCCAGCAGGCCGCCCGGGTGACCGGTGGCGAACAGCACCCGCTGCCCGCCCTCCGCCGCCTTGCGCAGGAACGCGGCCATCCGCTCCAGGCCGGCCACCGTCAGCTCCGGGTCGATCGTGTCCTGGCCCGCGCGGTGCTCGAGGTCGTCGCTGACGCCACAGCGCTCCGCCATGACGGCCAGGACGTCCTGGGTGTCCGTCCAGCGGTCGCCGAGTTCCAGGCCCAGCCAGTACAGCCGGTCGCCCTGCGCGAGCCTGCGGTAGTGGTCGAGGTTGTTCTCGCGGGGAGTGGCGACGAGGCCCGCGATACGCGTACGGACGAGGTGGTCGATCAGTTCGGTACGGCTGGGTGGTATCGGCATGGGCTCATTCTCCCCCTGGAGTGCGCGATGGACGCCATGTCCATATGGCGAAGCCGGACCCTTCAGTTCCGTACATGTGCGGAATCCGCCTCCCTGCCTACCCTCGGGTACGTCCATCGCCGCTGCTCCGACGTTGACGTGAACGTGACCCGTCGGCGCCCCGTCCGTGATCCGAGAGGCCTTCAGCATGAGCACCCCCGCCCCCCGTGAACCGCGCGGCCCCGTCGACTCCTCCCGCATTCCCCGCTACGCGGGCCCCGCGACCTTCGCCCGGCTGCCCCGCCTCGACGAGGTCGGCACCACCGACGTCGCCGTCGTCGGCGTGCCCTTCGACACCGGCGTCTCCTACCGCCCCGGCGCCCGCTTCGGCGGCAACGCCATCCGCGAGGCCTCGCGCCTGCTGCGCCCGTACAACCCGGCCCAGGACGCGTCGCCCTTCGCCCTGGCGCAGGTCGCGGACGCCGGTGACATCGCCGCGAACCCGTTCAACATCGACGAGGCCGTCGAGACGATCGAGGCCGCGGCGGACGACCTCCTCGGCACCGGCGCCCGCATGATGACCCTCGGCGGCGACCACACCATCGCCCTGCCCCTGCTGCGCTCGGTGGCCAAGAAGCACGGCCCCGTCGCCCTGCTGCACTTCGACGCGCACCTGGACACCTGGGACACCTACTTCGGCGCCGAGTACACCCACGGCACGCCGTTCCGCCGGGCCGTCGAGGAGGGCATCCTCGACACCGAGGCGCTCTCCCACGTCGGCACGCGCGGCCCGCTGTACGGCAAGAAGGACCTCACCGACGACGAGAAGATGGGCTTCGGCATCGTCACCTCCGCCGACGTCATGCGTCGTGGCGTCGACGAGATCGCCGACCAGCTGCGCCAGCGCGTCGGCGACCGCCCGCTGTACATCTCCATCGACATCGACGTCCTGGACCCGGCCCACGCGCCCGGCACCGGCACGCCGGAGGCGGGCGGTCTGACCTCCCGCGAGCTGCTGGAGATCATCCGCGGCCTGTCCTCCTGCAACCTGGTCTCCGCGGACCTGGTCGAGGTCGCCCCGGCCTACGACCACGCCGAGATCACGTCCGTGGCGGCCTCGCACGCCGCGTACGAGCTGACGACGATCATGTCGCGGCAGATCGCCGCCGCCCGCGCCTGAACAATCCGGGGGGGGCGCCCCCCCCCCCCCCGCGCCACAAAACCCCCGGGGGGGCGCGTACCGCCCCCCCCCCGGCACTAAACTGGGGGGGGCCCCCCCCCCCGCCCCCGCGCACAACCCCCGCGGGGGGGGCTCGAATCGAGCCCGCCCGGCGTAAAGACCGCGTAAGGCGAGACGCCCCCGGCGACAAGGGCCCGTAAGGACGCGATCACGGTTCGTGTCCGAGCCGGTTGGCTGAGCGGGTGCTCTATCGTGCCCCGCAACGCCGCACCCGCCACAGCCACCGCCGGGTCGCAGGCGGCCTCGTCGACCCCAAGCAGCTGATCGCCTCCTTCCCGGAGGCGGTCCGCAAGCTGCACCCGAGGGTGATGGTCAAGCACCCGGTGCTGTTCGTCGTGGAGACCGGTGCCGTCCTCACCACGCTCTCCGCGCTTCTCGACCCGTCCGTCTTCACCTGGCTCATCAGCGTCTGGCTCTGGCTGACCGTCGTCTTCGCCAACCTCGCCGAGGCCGTCGCCGAAGGCCGCGGCAAGGCCCAGGCCGAGACGCTGCGCCGCACGCGCAGCACGACCGTCGCGCGCCGGCTGCGCACCTGGCGGGTGAGCATGGACCGCCGGGACTGGGCGGAGGAGCATGTTCCGGCTGGTGACCTGCGGCCGTACGACTTCGTGGTGGTCGAGGCGGGCGGGATCGTCCCCGGCGACGGCGAGGTCGTCGACGGCATCGCGTCGATCGACGAGTCGGCGATCACCGGCGAGTCCGCGCCCGTCATCCGCGAGCCCGGCGGCGACCGCTCGGGCGTCACGGGCGGCACCACCGTGCTCTCCGACCGGATCGTGGTCCGGATCACCTCGCGGCCCGGCAACACCTTCCTCGACCGCATGATCGCCCTGGTCGAGGGCACCAGCCGGCAGAAGACGCCCAACGAGCTGGCCCTCAACATCCTGCTGGCCTCGCTGACGGTGATCTTCATCCTGGCCGTGGTCTCGCTCCAGCCCATGGCCGCCTGGGCGGGCGCCCCGCAGACCATCACGGTGCTGGTCGCCCTGCTGGTCACCCTCATCCCGACCACCATCGGCGCCCTGCTGTCCGCCATCGGCATCGCCGGCATGGACCGCCTCGTGCAGCGCAACGTCCTCGCCCTGTCCGGCCGTGCCGTCGAGGCCGCCGGGGACGTCAACACGCTCCTTCTCGACAAGACCGGCACCATCACCCTCGGCAACCGCCAGGCCGCCTCCTTCGTGCCCGTCCAGGGCGTCCCCGCCGAGCTCCTGGCCGACGCCGCCCAGCTGTCGTCGCTGGCGGACGGGACGCCCGAGGGCCGCTCCATCGTCGCCCTCGCCGGGCAGCAGTACGGCATCGAACGCGCCGAGGGCGAGCTCTCCCACGGCCGCTTCGTGCCCTTCACGGCGGAGACGCGGATGAGCGGCGTCGACTTCGCCTTCGAGGGCGACTTCTGCCGCATCCGCAAGGGCGCGGCGAGCGCGGTCACCCACTGGGTCGCCCGGCGCGGCGGCCACGTCCCCGCCGAGGCCGGCTGGATCGCCGACTCCATCGCGGCGGGCGGCGGCACCCCGCTGCTGGTCGCCCTCGAGGACGCCGACGGCCCCCGGGTGCTGGGCGCGGTCCACCTCAAGGACGTCGTCAAGCCCGGCATCGCCCAGCGCTTCGCCGAGCTGCGGGCCATGGGCATCAAGACCGTCATGGTCACCGGCGACAACCCGCTCACCGCCAAGGCCATCGCCGCCGAGGCCGGCGTCGACGACTATCTGGCCGAGGCCACGCCCGAGCAGAAGCTGGCCCGCATCAAGGAGGAACAGGCCGGCGGCAACCTCGTCGCCATGACCGGCGACGGCACCAACGACGCCCCCGCCCTCGCCCAGGCCGACGTCGGCGTCGCCATGAACACCGGCACCTCGGCCGCCAAGGAGGCCGGGAACATGGTCGACCTCGACTCCAACCCCACCAAGCTCATCGAGATCGTCGAGGTGGGCAAGCAACTGCTCATCACCCGCGGCGCCCTGACCACCTTCTCCATCTGCAACGACGTCGCCAAGTACTTCGCCATCGTGCCCGCCATGTTCGGCGGCGTCGCCGGCTACGAGGGCCTGGAGAAGCTCAACGTCATGGGCCTGCACAGCTCGACCTCGGCCATCGCCTCCGCGATCATCTTCAACGCGCTCGTCATCGTCGCCCTGATCCCGCTGGCCCTGCGCGGCGTCCGCTACGCCCCCTCCTCCGCACACGCGCTGCTGCGCCGCAACCTGAGCCTGTACGGGCTGGGCGGCCTCGTCGCCCCCTTCATCGGCATCAAGATCATCGACCTGCTGATCCAGTACGTACCGGGCATGTGACACCGATCCCGCACCGATCCGACACGCCCTCCGGCGCCCGTCCGACCAGGACGTTTCGTAACGGCGGGATGAAATCCGCAGTCCGCGGCGTTGGGGCCTTCCGTCAGAACAGGGGAGCGGGGCAGCGGGAGGTCTCGGGTGGCGGCGACGGAAACAACCGGTCAGGGGTGGGCCAGGAGGCTCACGTCGTACTGCTGGCGGTACCGCCGCACGGTACTGCTCGCGCTGGGATCCTCCCTCGCCGGCATGGCCGTCATGGCGCTCGTCCCCCTCATACCCAAGCTGATCATCGACGACGTCATAGGCTCCCGTCAGCGTCCCCTCGCCCCCTGGGCCACCCTCCTGGTCGTCGCCGCGGTCGTGGTCTACGCGCTGACCTACGTGCGGCGCTACTACGGCGGCCGGCTCGCGCTCGACGTCCAGCACGACCTGCGCACCGAGATGTACGCCTCGATCGCCCGCCTCGACGGCAAGCGGCAGGACGAGCTCTCCACCGGACAGGTCGTGGGCCGGGCGACCAGCGACCTCCAGCTGATCCAGAGCCTGCTGTTCATGCTGCCGATGATGATCGGCAACATCCTCCTCTTCGTCATCTCGCTCATCGTGATGGCGGTCCTCTCACCGCTGCTCACCGTCGTCGCGCTCGCCGTCGCCCCGGCGATCTGGTTCCTCGCCCAGCGCAGCCGCACCAAGGTCTTCCCCGCCACCTGGTACGCCCAGGGCCAGGCCGCCGCCGTCGCGGGCGTCGTGGACGGCGCCGTCACGGGCGTGCGCGTCGTCAAGGGCTTCGGGCAGGAGGCACAGGAGGCCGGAAAGCTCCGCGAGGTCAGCCGCAGGCTGTTCGCCGGACGGATGCGCACGGTCCGGCTCAACTCCCGCTACACCCCCGCCCTGCAGGCCGTGCCCGCGCTCGGACAGGTCGCCATGCTGGCGCTCGGCGGCTGGATGGCCACGCGCGGCCAGGTCACGCTCGGCACGTTCGTCGCCTTCTCGACCTACCTCGCGCAGCTCGTCGGGCCCGTGCGCATGCTGACCATGGTCCTGACGGTCGGCCAGCAGGCGCGCGCCGGCGTCGAGCGCGTCCTGGAGCTCATCGACACCGAGCCCGTGGTGAAGGAGCGCGACCAGGCGCACGAGCTTCCCGCGGACGCCCCCGCAACGGTCGAGTTCGACGACGTCGGCTTCGGCTACGACCCCGAGCACCCCGTCCTCGAGGGCCTCTCGCTGCGCATCGAGCCCGGTGAGACGGTGGCCGTCGTCGGCGCCTCCGGCAGCGGCAAGTCGACCCTGGCGCTGCTGCTGCCGCGCTTCTACGACGTCACCTCCGGCACGGTGCGCGTCGGCGGCCACGACGTGCGCGAGCTGACGCTCCCCTCGCTGCGCGCGGCCATCGGACTCGTGCCCGAGGACAGCTTCCTGTTCTCCGACAGCGTCCGCGACAACATCGCCTACGGCCTGCCCGACGCGACGGACGAACAGGTCCGGGCGGCGGCCCGGGCCGCACAGGCGGACGGCTTCATCCGCGACCTCCCCGAGGGCTACGACACCAAGGTCGGCGAACAGGGCCTGACCCTCTCCGGCGGCCAGCGCCAGCGCATCGCCCTCGCGCGGGCCATCCTGACCGACCCGCGGCTGCTGCTCCTGGACGACGCGACCTCCGCGGTCGACGCCCGCGTGGAGCACGAGATCCACGAGGCGCTGCGGGGCGTCATGGCCGGCCGTACGACGCTGCTGATCGCCCACCGCGCCTCGACGCTGGCGCTGGCCGACCGGATCGCGGTGCTGGACGGCGGCCGGCTCGCCGACATCGGCACGGCCGAGGAGCTGCAGGGCCGGTGCGCGCTGTACCGGCGGCTGCTCACGGACCCGGAGGAGCTGGCGGGCGTGGCCAAGGACCCCGCCGGCCGGGCGCTCACCCCGGGCGCGCAGCCGGCCCTGGCGGGCGGCTTCGACGGCGAGGCGTCGGCCACGGGCCTGGTGGAGCGGGAGGCGCCCGACCAGGACCTCGTGGCGGCGACCGACCCGCACGCGCCCGTCACGGTGGACCGCACCGTCGTCGACGGCGTCACCCCCGCCCTGTGGGTGCGCAGGGAGACCTCGGAGGTTCCCGGGCACGGCCAGGGCGTCCTCGCCGGGATGCCGGCCACGCCCGAGCTGCTCGCCAAGGTGGACGCCCTGCCGCCCGCCGACGACACCCCGGACGTCGACGAGGAGCTCTCCGCGCGGCCCGAGGAGTCCTACGGCCTGCGGCAGCTGCTGCGCGGGTTCCGGGGGCCGCTGCTCGTCAGCCTGCTGCTCGTGGCCGTCGACGCGGTCGCCGGCCTGCTGCTGCCCGTACTGATCCGGCACGGCATCGACCAGGGCGTCCAGCGCATGGCCCTGGGCGCGGTGTGGGCGGCGTCCGCCCTCGCGCTGCTCGTCGTGCTCGGCCAGTGGGCCGCGCAGTTCGGGGAGATGCGGATGACCGGGCGGACGGGCGAGCGCGTGCTGTACGCGCTGCGCGTGAAGATCTTCGCCCAGCTGCAGCGGCTCGGCCTGGACTACTACGAGCGCGAGCTCACCGGCAAGATCATGACCCGGATGACGACGGACGTCGACGCCATGTCGACGTTCCTGCAGACCGGCCTGGTCACGGCCGTCGTCTCCGTCATGACGTTCTTCGGCATACTCGTCGCGCTCCTCGTCATCGACGTCGAGCTGGCCCTGGTCGTCCTCGCCACGCTGCCGCCGCTCGTCCTGGGCACGTTCTACTTCCGCAGGCAGAGCGTCAAGGCCTACGAACTGGCCCGCGAGCGCGTCGGCGTGGTCAACGCCGACCTGCAGGAGAGCGTCGCCGGCCTGCGCATCGTGCAGGCGTTCCGCCGCGAGGGCGCCGGCGCCCGGCGCTTCGCCGCGCGCAGCGACGCCTACCGGCAGGCGCGGGTGCGCGGCCAGTGGCTGATATCGGTGTACTTCCCGTTCGTCCAGCTGCTCTCGTCCGTCGCCGCGGCGGCGGTGCTGATCGTGGGCGCGGGCCGGGTGAGCGACGGCACGCTGACGGCGGGTGCGCTGGTGGCGTACCTGCTCTACATCGACCTGTTCTTCGCGCCCGTCCAGCAGCTCTCGCAGGTCTTCGACGGCTACCAGCAGGCCACGGTCTCCCTCGGCCGGGTGCAGGACCTGCTGCGCGAGCCGACGACGACGCCGGTGGCGAAGCGGCCGCGTCCGGTCCGCGAGCTGAGCGGCGAGGTCGTCTTCGACGACGTGCGGTTCCACTACGGCTCCGACGGCGAGGAGCCCGCGCTCTCCGGCATCCGGCTGACGGTCCCCGCCGGCCAGACCGTCGCCTTCGTCGGCGAGACCGGCGCGGGCAAGTCCACGCTGGTGAAGCTGGTCGCCCGGTTCTACGACCCCACCGCCGGGGCCGTCCTGGTCGACGGCCACGACCTGCGCGAGCTGGACCCGGTCGGCTACCGCCACCGGCTCGGCGTCGTCCCCCAGGAGCCGTACCTCTTCCCCGGCACGGTGCGCGACGCCATCGCCTACGGGCGCGCCGACGCGAGCGACGCGGAGGTCGAGGCGGCGGCCCGGGCGGTGGGCGCGCACGCGATGATCGCCACACTGGACGGCGGCTATCTGCACCCGGTCACCGAGCGTGGCCGCAACCTCTCCGCCGGACAGCGGCAGTTGATCGCCCTGGCCCGCGCCGAGCTCGTCGACCCGGACATCCTGCTGCTGGACGAGGCCACGGCCGCGCTGGACCTGGCCACCGAGGCGCTGGTCAACCAGGCCACCGACCGGCTCGCCGGCAAGCGCACCACGCTGGTGGTGGCGCACCGGCTGACCACGGCGGCCCGCGCCGACCGGGTGGTGGTCCTGGACCGCGGCCGCGTGGTGGAGGACGGGACGCACGACGAACTGCTGGCGAGCGACGGGCGGTACGCGCGGTTGTGGCGTACTTTCACGGGTGCGACTGTTCCGGCCCGGCAGGTGGGTGCCGTAGGTTAACCAAGGAACGATCTTGGCAGGCTGAGCGGGGGACCCATGCGCAAGCTCACGTACTTCATCTCCACGACCCTCGACGGGTGCATCGCCGGCCCGGACGGTGAGTACGACTTCATGTACCCGGTCCTCGACGAGGACTTCACCGCCGCGCTCGTCGCCAGCCACCCCGACGCCCTGCCCGGCCACGTGCGCCCGCACGTCGGGCTCGGGCCCGACAACCGTGACTTCGACACGGTCGTCATGGGGCGCGGCACGTACGAGCCGGGTCTGAAGGCGGGCTTCGCCAGCCCGTACCCGCACATGAAGCAGTACGTGGTCTCGACGTCCCTCGCCGAGAGCCCCGACCCGGCCGTGACCGTCTTCGCCGGCGACCCGGTGGAGCTCGTCCGCGAGCTCAAGGCGCAGGAGGGCAAGGGCATCTACCTGTGCGGCGGCGGGAACCTCGCGGGCCAGCTGCGCGAGGAGATCGACGAGCTGGTGCTGAAGATCTACCCGTTCGTCGCCGGGGACGGCATCCGGCTGTTCTCCGGCGACTTCTCCCCCGAGCGGTACGAGCTGAAGGACTCGCGCACCTTCAAGAACGGCGCCATCGTGGCCCGGTACACCAAGATCACAACCGTCTGACTCTGGCGTGGCGGATGTTGCCCCGGGTAGGTTCGCGGCGACCTTTGCGAACCCAGGGGAGGGCGCATGCGCAAGGCTCTCAGAGCACTGCTGGCACTGACGATGTCCATCGGGACGGTCGGTGCCGGCAGCGCGGCGGCAGGTGCGGCCACGACCACCGACACCGTGCCGGACATCAAGCAACGCATCCTGAGCATTCCGGGGATGAGTTTCGTCGAGGAGAAGCCCTATGAGGGCTACCGCTACCTCGTGTTGAACTATCAGCAGCCTGTCGACCACAAGAACCCGGCCAAGGGCACCTTCCAGCAGCGCTTCACGCTGCTGCACAAGGCCACGGACCGGCCCACCGTCTTCTACACCTCCGGCTACAACGTCTCCACCAACCCGTCCCGCAGCGAGCCGGCCCGGATCGTCGACGGCAACCAGGTGTCGATGGAGTACCGCTTCTTCACTCCGTCCCGCCCGAAGCCGGCCGACTGGTCCAAGCTCGACATATGGCAGGCGGCCAGCGACCAGCACCGCCTCTACCAGGCCCTCAAGCCGGTCTACGGCAAGAACTGGCTGGCCACCGGCGGCAGCAAGGGCGGCATGACCGCCACCTACTTCCGCCGCTTCTACCCGAACGACATGAACGGCACCGTGGCCTACGTCGCGCCCAACGACGTGGTCAACAACGAGGACTCGGCCTACGACCGGTTCTTCGCGGGCGTGGGCGACAAGGCCTGCCGCACCCAGCTGGAGTCGGTGCAGCGCGAGGCGCTCGTACGCCGCGACGAGATCGTCGGCCGCTACCAGAAGTGGGCCGACGCCAACGGCAAGACCTTCAAGGTCGTCGGCAGCGCCGACAAGGCCTACGAGAACGTCGTCCTCGACCTCATGTGGGCGTTCTGGCAGTACCACCTGCAGAGCGACTGCAAGACCGTCCCGGCGACGAAGGCGTCCACGGACGACCTCTACAAGTTCGTCGACGAGATCTCCGGCTTCGACGCCTACACCGACCAGGGCCTGGAGCAGTTCACGCCGTACTACTACCAGGCGGGCACCGAGCTCGGCGCCCCGACCTTCAAGTCCCCGCACCTGAAGGGCCTGCTGCGCTACCCGGGCATCTACCAGCCGCGCAACTACGTGCCGCGCGACATATCGATGACCTTCCGCAACAACGCGATGGCGGACGTCGACCGCTGGGTGCGTGAGGACAGCAAGCGGATGCTGTTCGTCTACGGACAGAACGACCCGTGGAGTGCCGAACCGTTCCGCCTCGGCAGGAACGCCGAGGCCCGGCACGACTACCGGTTCTACGCTCCGGGCGGCAACCACGGCACCAAGATCGCTGATCTGGTGGCCGACGAGCGGGCCAAGGCCACGGCCGAGGTCCTGCGCTGGGCCGGCGTCGCACCCGCGACCGTGCAGAAGGACGACCGGCACGCCAAGCCGCTGGCGCCCTACGACGCGAAGCTCGACCGCTCCGTGGAGCAGAAGTCCATGCTGCGTCCGTAGGCCCGCCACGCCTTCGGGCGGCACGCCTTCAGGACAGGCGGCGGGCGCACCCCACCGGTGCCCCGCCGCCCACCTGTACGTACAGGTCCGTATCCGGCGGGCAGTCGTCGCGGGTGCGGACCGCCTCCTCCACGCGGAACTCCGGGGCCCGGGCCGCCGGACCCTCGCAGGCGGTCTCCTTCACCACCCCGTGCCGCTCGGTGTACACGCAGTCGCCCACCACCGTCAGCGGGCCGCCGCCCCGGCCGGGGTCGCCCGGGTGCGGGGCGCGCAGATTGCGCATGCAGGCGTAGCCCTCCGGGGCGCTCTCCGACTCCGACGTACCGGTGTTGACCGCCGTGATGTGCAGGACGAAGTCCGTGGTCTCCGGGCAGCGCGGGCCCCCGGCCCGCGGGCCGTAATAGCGGGCGAGGACCGTCGCGGTGGCCTGCTCGCTCGCGCAGTCCACCTCCCCGAAGGCCGGCCGGCCCCGGCCGGCGCACGAGCCTCGGCCCAGGAACGTCGCACCGCCCCCCGGAACGGACGGGGACAGGGCCGCCCCCTCGCCCTGGCTGACGCTCTCCGCGCCGGTGCGGCCCGGGGCATGGCAGCCGGTGAGCACGCACGACCCGTACAGGACCGCCAGCGCGAACAGCGCCTCCGGCAGCGCGCCATGGCGCATCTTCTCCCCCAACCGCCGTACGAGCGTCCACAGTTACCCGACGGCCACCAGCGCACGCCAGGCGTGCGGGAGGGTTCGCGGAGGGTGACCGCACGCCCCTGGCCTGCCGTCCTCCCGCCGACCCGGCGGTCCGCCGCCGGCGCAGCGGGAGGGGTGCGCACCGGCGACGGCGGGCTGCCGGCCGCAGGCGGTGGAGAGGGGTGGCCGGCACCGCGGTCAGCGAACGGAGCCGGTACCGCTCTGCGGAATCCCAGCGGCAGCACGCCTGTGTGACGGGCCGCGCGCCGGAGCGGTTCCGCGGTGGCCGGCCTAACCCGTGGCGCCGCGGGCCTTGCCGAAGCCGCGCGCCCTGCCGAACCGCACCGGCGAGCGCAGGGTCAGCAGCTTCGCGCGGGGGGCGAGCCGGCGGACCATCGCGAACACCGACTCCGTGCGGGAGCGGTCGGCGTCCAGGACGGTGAAGAGGTTGACGCCCAGATAGAAGGTCACCGCGGCGTTGGCCAGGTCGCGCGGGGGTGTGAGCCGGGCGAGCGGCGTGCCGCCGATGACCCGCTCCAGGGTCTCCTCCATGAACGCCAGCCACGGCTCCACCCGGATGCGGATCTCCTCGCGCAGCTCGGGCTTGGCGACCGCGGCGGCGACGAGCTCGGACAGGAGCGTGATGTGGCCGCCGTCGAGGTCGTCGCGGTAGATGCGGGTGGCGCGCTCGGCGAGCTCCTCCAGCGTTCTCGCGTCCGCGACGGTGGCGGTGTGCCGTTCCATCCGCTCGGCGGACGAGCGGTCGAGCGCCGCGAGCAGCAGCGGGTCGACGCCCCCGAAGTGGTAGAAGATCAACGCCGAGTTGACGTCGGCCTCCTTGGCGATCGTCCGTGCGCTCGCCTTGCCGTACCCCTGCGTACGCAGGACCGTGCCCGCCGCGGTGATCAGCCGTTCCTTGGTCTCCACCGACATGTGCCGCCCTCTCGAAGAGGGTTCATCATACGGTTTAAGCGACTGGTCAAAAGGACTGGTCACAGCGACCGTGCCGGCCACTGCTCACGCAGCAGCCGCACGGTCTCGCTGATCGCCGGCCGGCGGGCCGCGCCCGTGCGCCAGTAGGTGAACAGCCGCCGTACGGGGACGGGTTCGAGCGGCACGGCCAGCACGCCGTCGGGAATCGGGCCCCGCCCCAGGCGGGGCAGCAGCGCGATGCCCAGGCCCGCCGCGACGAGGGCGAGCTGGGTGTGGTTCTCGGCGGCCTGGTAGGCGAGGTCCGGCTCGCTGCCGCCGGCGCGCAGGGTGCGTACCAGCCAGTCGTGGCAGACCGTGTCGGGAGGCTGGCAGATCCAGCGCTGGTGCGCCAGGTCCGCGTGGCTCAGCCGCTCCCGTCCGGCCAGCGGGTGACCCCGCGGCACCAGTACGTCGCACAGGTCGTCGCCGATCCGCGCCCGGCCCAGCCCCTCCGGCGCGGGCAGCGGCGCGATGTCCCACTCGAAGGTGACCGTCAGATCGAGCACCCCCTGGGCCACCAGGCCGACGGACAGATGCGGGTCGACCTCGACCAGGCGGGCGTCCAGGGCGGCGTGCTCGCGGGCCAGGGCGGCCAGCACGCCCGGCAGGAGGCCGCGTGCGGCCGACGCGAACGCCCCGATCACCAGGCGCCCCGCCGGCACCCCGCGCTGCTCCTCCAGGTCGGTCTCCGCCCGCTCGACCATCGCCAGCAGCTCCTGCGCGGTATCCGCCAGCCGGACCGCCGCGTCGGTCAGCGCCACTCCGCGCCCCCGGCGCTCCAGCAAGGTGGTGCGGGTCTCGCGCTCCAGCTTGGTGATCGACTGGGAGACGGCGGAGGGGGTGTACCCCAGGGCGACGGCGGCGGCGCTGACCGAGCCGTGGACGGACACGGCGTGCAGGGCCCGCAGGCGGGACAGGTCCAACATGGTCTTCCGAACCCCCCATTGTTGAGTGTTGCTGAATCCCATCATGAAGAAGTGCGCGCTGGTGCTACATGGTGGATGCACGTGATCCTTTGGGCATGCGACCACTGCACATAGCCCTGGCCGTCGCCGTCGCGGCCTTGTGGGGCGTCAACTTCGTCGTCATCCACGTCGGGCTCGAACACTTCCCGCCCCTGCTCTTCTGCGGCTTGCGCTTCCTCGCGGCCGCACTGCCCGCCGTCTTCCTCGTGCGGCGGCCGTCGGTGAAGTGGCGGTGGATCATCGGGGTCGGACTGGCGCTCGGAGTGGGCAAGTTCGGACTGCTGTTCGTCGGCATGCACGCGGGGATGCCGACCGGGCTGTCCTCGCTGGTCCTGCAGGCGCAGGCGGTCTTCACCGCCCTCTTCGCCATGGTCGCCCTCGCCGAACGACCGGGAAGGGTACGGCTGGCGGGCATGGCCGTGGCCCTGGCGGGCATCGCGGTGGCCGCCGTCGACGAGGGCGCCTCCGGACCTCTGCTCGGCTTCGCCCTGGTCGTGATCGCGGCGGCCTTCTGGGGCGTGTCCAACATCCTGACCCGCAAGGCCGCACCGGCCGACGCCCTGGGCTTCACCGTGTGGATCAGCACCGTCCCGGTGCTGCCGCTGTTGCTGCTCTCCCTCGTCTTCGAGGGCCCGGCCGCCGACGCCGAGGCCCTGCGCTCCCTCGACTGGAGCGGCGTCGGCGCCCTGCTGTTCGTCGCCTGGGTCAGCACCGTGCTCGGCTTCGGCGCCTGGAGCTTCCTGCTGCGCACCTACGACGCCTCGGCCGTCGCCCCGTTCTCCCTGCTGGTGCCCGTCTTCGGCATGTCCTCGGCGGCGCTGCTGCTGGGCGAGAGCGTGAGCCCGCTGCGGTGGTGCGCGGCGGTGCTGCTGGTGGGCGGCGTCGCGGTCACCTCGCTGGCGGGGCGGCGGCGACCAGCCCCCGCAGATACTCCGCTCCCGGCCCCGCCAGCTGAGCGAACTCGGCCGCCTGCGGATGCCAGCGCTTCTCGTACTCCCAGCACAGCCAGCCGTCCCAGCCGGCACGGCTGAGCGCCCCTACACAGGCGCCCAGCGGCAGCACGCCCGAGCCCAGCGGCAGCGGCGCGCTCTCCTGCGCCGAGGCGACGTCCTTGACCTGTACGTAGCCCAGGTGCGGGGCCAGGGCCGGGAAGCTGACGGCGGGTTCCTCCCCGCCCAGCCAGGTGTGCAGCACGTCCCACAGCGCACCGATGCTGCCGTGCCCCACCGGGCCCAGGATCCGCACCGCGTCCTGGGCCCTGCGGTGCGAGTCGTGGGTCTCCAGCAGGACGCGTACGCCCGAGTCGGCGGCGAGCGGCGCGACGGTGGCCAGGCGGCGCGCCGCGACCGCGTCGGCCTCCTCCGCCGGCTGGTCCCCGCCGCCGGGGAACACCCGCACGAACGGCGCCCCGAGGTCCGAGGCGAGCCGGATCAGGGCATCCAGCTCGGCCAGGACCGGCTCGTCGGGCCCGGGGGCGGCGACCCGGGCGTACCCGGCCAGCGCCAGGATCTCCACTCCCGCCCCGGCGAACTGCTCGGCCGTCGCCGCCCGCTGCGCGAGGCCGATGCCCGGGTGCACGGGTTCCTCCGGGTCGGCCCTCAGCTCGACCCCGTCGTAGCCGTGCGCACGGGCGAGCCGTACGACGTCGCTCAGGGGCGTTCCGGGTACACCGAGGGTGGAGAAGGCCAGCTTCATGCTGATCGGTTTCCCCGTTGTGCGGTGGGAAATGCCCCTGGTGCCGAAGACGGGAGGATCCGGGCAGATGACGGTCAGGAACATACGCATCGCCATGAACGGCGTCACCGGCCGCATGGGCCACCGCCAGCACCTCGTGCGCTCCGTCCTCGCCCTGCGCGAACAGGGCGGCATCGACGCCGGCGACGGAGTGACGCTGTGGCCCGATCCGGTTCTCGTGGGCCGCGACGGGCGCAAGCTGGCGGCGCTCGCCGCTCGCCACGGGATCAGCTGCTGGTCCACCGACCTCGACGCCGTCCTCGCCGACCCGGCCGTCGAGGTCTACTTCGACGCCCAGGTCACCGCCGCCCGCGAGGCCGCCGTGCGCAAGGCCATAGCGGCGGGCAAACACGTCTACTGCGAGAAGCCCACCGCCGCCGGCCACGCGGGCGCCCTCGCCCTGGCCCGCCTCGCCGAACGGGCCGGGGTACGGCACGGAGTCGTCCAGGACAAGCTCTTCCTGCCCGGCCTGCGCAAGCTCAAGCGGCTCGCCGACGGCGGCTTCTTCGGCAGGGTGCTGTCCGTGCGCGGCGAGTTCGGCTACTGGGTCTTCGAAGGCGACTGGCAGCCCGCGCAGCGGCCCTCGTGGAACTACCGGGCCCACGACGGCGGCGGCATCGCGGCCGACATGTTCCCCCACTGGGAGTACGTCCTGCGCGAGCTGGCCGGACCCGTACGGGCCGTCCAGGCGCGGCTGGTCACCCACATTCCGTGCCGCTGGGACGAACGGGGCGCCGCCTACGAGGCGACCGCCGACGACGCCGCCTACGCGGTCTTCGAACTGGAGGGCGGAGCCATCGCACAGTTCAACTCCTCCTGGGCGGTGCGGGTGCACCGCGACGAGCTGCTGGAGCTGCAGATCGACGGCACCGAGGGCTCGGCCGTCGCGGGCCTGCGCACCTGCCGCGCGCAGCACCGCTCCGCCACCCCCAGGCCCGTGTGGGACCCCGACCTGCCCGCCGGCCAGGACTTCCGCGCCCAGTGGCAGGAGGTGCCGGACAACGGGGACGACGGCGTACACCCCAACGCCTTCAAGGCGCAGTGGGAGCTGTTCCTGCGCCATGTGGCCCTCGGCGAGCCCTGGCGCTTCGACCTGCACGCGGGCGCCCGCGGGGTGCAGCTGGCGGAGCTGGCCCGGCGGTCCTCCGCCGAGGGGCGCCGGGTGGCCGTGCCGGAGTCCGCGCCGTGATCCGGCTGCCGGACGCGACCGGCGCGCTGCGCCCGTACGAGCCCCGGCCCGCGGCGCCCGTGCCACCGGGGCCGCCTCCCGCGAGCCGCACGCTCTACGCGGCCGCCCACATCGTCGTGGACCCCTACGGCGACACCACCCCCTTCGGCCGGGCCGGCCTCGACTGGGACGCCACGCTGGCCTTCCGCCGCCACCTGTGGGCGCACGGCCTCGGCGTGGCCGAGGCGATGGACACCGCCCAGCGCGGCATGGGCCTGGACTGGCCGGCCGCCGCAGAGCTCGTGCGGCGCTCCGCCGCCGAGGCGCGGGCCGTGGGCGGCCTCCTGGTGTGCGGGGCGGGCACGGACCAGCTGGCGCCGCCCTACGGCCGTCTGGAGGCCGTCGTGGCGGCCTACGAGGAACAGCTGGCGGTGGTGGAGGCGGCGGGTGCCCGGGCCGTCGTCATGGGCTCGCGCGCCCTGGCCGCCGTCGCCACCGAACCGGAGCACTACGAGGAGGTTTACGGCCGGCTGCTGCGCCAAACAGCCGAACCGGTGATCCTCCACTGGCTCGGCCCCATGTTCGACCCCGCGCTGGAGGGCTACTGGGGCAGTGGCGACCCGGAGGTGGCCACCGAGACCCTTCTGCGGATCGTGGCGGCCCACCCGGACAAGGTCGACGGGGTGAAGGTGTCGCTGCTGGACGCCGGGCGCGAGCGGGAACTGAGGCGACGGCTGCCCGCCGCAGTGCGCTGCTACACCGGCGACGACCTGCACTACCCCGCTCTCCTCGAGGGCGACGGGCACGCGCACAGCCACGCCCTGCTGGGAGCCCTCGACCCGCTGGGCCCGCTCGCCGCCCACGCCGTGCGCCTGCTCGACGCCGGCGACGGGCCCGGCTGCCGGGCCGCCCTCGACGCGACCGTCCCCCTGGCCCGGCACCTCTTCGAGCCGCCGACCCGCTGCTACAAGACGGGCATCGTCCTGCTGGCCTGGCTCGCCGGCCACCAGCGGCACTTCACGATGGCCGGCGGCCTGCACGCCGCACGCCCGCTGCCGCACCTGGCGCGGGCCTACGAACTGGCCGACGGCCTCGGCCTGTTCCCGGACCCGGCGGCGGCCGAGGCCCGGATGGCCGCTCTGCTGGCGGTCCACGGGGTCGAGCGGTGACGCGGCCGCCGGAGCGGCTGAGCCTGAACCAGCAGACGGTGCGCCAGTGGTCGCTGCCCGAGCTGGCAGCGGGCTGCGCGGCCGCCGGGGTGCGCACCGTCGGGCTGTGGCGGGAGCCCGTGCGGGAGTACGGGGTGCGGGCCGCCGCCCGGCTCGTACGCGACGCCGGACTGGCCGTCAGCAGCCTGTGCCGCGGCGGCTTCCTCACGGCGGCCGATCCGGCCGGACGGGCCGCCGCCCTCGCCGACAACCGCGCCGCGATCGAGGAGGCGGCCACCCTCGGCACCGCCACGCTCGTGCTGGTCTCCGGCGGCCTGCCGCCCGGCAGCCGGGACCTGGCCGGCGCCCGCGAGCGGGTGGCCGACGCCCTCGCCGAGCTGGCCCCGTACGCGGCCGCATGCGGGGTGCGGCTGGCGATCGAGCCGCTGCATCCGATGTTCGCCTCCGACCGCTGTGTGGTCTCCACCCTCCGCCAGGCCCTCGACCTCGCCGAGCGGTTCCCCGCCGACCGGGTGGGCGTCGTCGTGGACACCTACCACCTGTGGTGGGACGACACGGTCGCCGAGCAGCTCGAACGGGCGGGCCGCGGCGGGCGCGTCGCGGCCTTCCAGCTCGCCGACTGGGTCACCCCGCTGCCCGAGGGCGTCCTGCTGGGGCGGGGGCAGCTCGGGGACGGGTGCGTGGACCTGCGGTGGTTCCGCCGGCGCCTCGACGCGGTGGGCTACGCGGGCCCGGCCGAGGTGGAGATCTTCCATCCGGGGCTGTGGCGGCGGCCGGGAGCGGAGGTGCTGGCGGAGGTGATCGACCGTTATCGCGCCCATGTGCAGTGAACTGCGGGTTCCACACGTCATGTAACGGAAAGATAACGCTTCGGAATCACTGCAACCCTTCGGGGCCCAGGTGGGTCGTTATGGGCATCAGGCTTCCCGGGGAGGGATCCGGGGGGATTCGGGGAAGCCGGTTCCGGGGGGAACGCGAGGGGCTCGGTCGTCGGACCGGGCCCCTCGAATCATTGCGAACCGGTCCGGTCGGAATGTTTCCGCCCGGGCTCGGGTGGGGGGCCGGGACCGGCCCGGCAGGCGGCGGCCCAGGAAGCGGAACCACGGCTGCCCACAGGCCCGAACGCCCTGTCGGACCCCGGCGGTACCGTCGGGGCATGGTGCAACTGGCAGTGGTCGAAGGGGTCCTCGAGCGGATCACCTACGCCAACGAGGAGAGCGGCTACACCGTCGCCCGCGTCGACACCGGCCGGGGCGGCGGGGACCTCCTCACGGTGGTCGGCTCGCTCCTCGGCGCGCAGCCGGGCGAGTCGCTGCGCCTGGAGGGCCGCTGGGGCTCCCACCCGCAGTACGGACGGCAGTTCACGGTGGAGAACTACACCACCGTCCTGCCCGCCACCATCCAGGGCATCCGCCGCTACCTGGGCTCCGGCCTCATCAAGGGCATCGGGCCGCGCATCGCCGACCGCATCGTCAGCCACTTCGGCACCGACACCCTCGACGTCATCGAGTCCGAGCCGAAGCGCCTGATCGAGGTGCCCGGCCTGGGGCCCAAGCGCACCAAGTCCATCGGCGCCGCCTGGGAGGAGCAGAAGGCCATCAAGGAGGTCATGGTCTTCCTGCAGGGCGTCGGCGTCTCCACCTCCATCGCCGTGCGCATCTACAAGAAGTACGGCGACGCCTCGATCTCCGTCGTCCGCAACCAGCCCTACCGGCTGGCCGCCGACGTGTGGGGCATCGGCTTCCTGACCGCCGACCGCATCGCCCAGTCCGTCGGCATCCCGCACGACAGCCCCGAGCGGGTCAAGGCCGGACTGCAGTACGCCCTGTCCCAGTCCGCCGACCAGGGCCACTGCTTCCTGCCCGAGGAGCGGCTGATCGCCGACGCGGTCAAGCTGCTCCAGGTCGACACCGGGCTCGTCATCGACTGCCTCGGCGAACTGGCCGCCGAGGAGGAGGGCGTGGTCCGCGAGAGCGTCCCCGGGCCGGACGGCGGGGAGCCGGTCACCGCCGTCTACCTCGTCCCCTTCCACCGCGCCGAGCTCTCCCTGGCGGGGCAGCTGACGCGGCTGCTGCGCACACAGGACGACCGGCTGGCCGCCTTCGCCGACGTCGACTGGGACAAGGCCCTGCTCTGGCTCGCCGGCCGCACGGGCGCCGAGCTGGCGCCCGAGCAGCAGGAGGCGGTGCGCCTCGCGCTCACCAGCCGGGTCGCGGTCCTCACCGGCGGGCCGGGCTGCGGCAAGTCCTTCACCGTGCGGTCCGTGGTCGAGCTGGCCCGGGCCAAGAAGGCCAAGGTCGTGCTGGCCGCGCCCACCGGCCGGGCCGCCAAGCGGCTGTCCGAGCTCACCGGCGCCGACGCCTCCACCGTGCACCGGCTGCTGGAGCTCAAGCCCGGCGGCGACGCGGCGTACGACCGGGAGAGACCGCTGGACGCCGACCTGGTGGTCGTCGACGAGGCCTCCATGCTCGATCTGCTGCTGGCCAACAAGCTGGTCAAGGCCGTGCCGCCGGGCGCCCACCTGCTGCTCGTGGGGGACGTGGACCAGCTGCCGTCGGTGGGGGCCGGGGAGGTGCTGCGCGACCTCCTCGCCCCGCAGAGCCCCGTCCCCGCGGTCCGGCTCACCCGCATCTTCCGGCAGGCGCAGCAGTCCGGCGTGGTGACGAATGCACACCGCATCAACTCCGGGGTGCAGCCCATCACTCAAGGGATGACGGATTTCTATCTCTTCCCCGAGGAGGACACCGAGGAGGCCGGCCGGCTCACCGTGGACGTGGCCGCCCGGCGCGTCCCCGCGAAGTTCGGGCTCGACCCGCGCCGGGACGTACAGGTGCTGGCCCCCATGCACCGCGGCCCGGCCGGCGCGGGCACCCTCAACGGCCTCCTGCAGCAGGCCATTACGCCCGCACGGCCCGACCTGCCCGAGCGGCGCTTCGGCGGCCGGGTCTTCCGGGTGGGCGACAAGGTCACCCAGATCCGCAACAACTACGAGAAGGGGCGGAACGGCGTCTTCAACGGCACGGTGGGCGTGGTCACGGCCCTGGACGCCGTCGAGCAGCGGCTGACCGTGCGCACCGACGAGGACGAGGAGGTCGACTACGACTTCGACGAACTGGACGAACTCGCCCATGCCTATGCGGTGACCATCCACCGCTCCCAGGGCAGTGAATATCCGGCCGTGGTGATCCCCGTCACCACCGGTGCCTGGATGATGCTGCAGCGCAATCTTCTCTATACCGCCGTTACCAGGGCGAAACGACTGGTGGTGCTGGTCGGCTCGCGGCGTGCCCTGGCCCAGGCGGTGCGTACGGTCTCGGCGGGCAGGCGCTTCACGGCCCTGGATCACCGGCTTGCGGGGGGCGGTGGAGGTGGTGTTCGTCTCTGAGCGGTTTACCAATCAGGGCGAACGGGGCAGGATGGGCAGGCTGGACGGCACTCAGTGCCGTCTTTAGGCCCTATGGCCGACCCCGAGTGCACGTACATCGTCCAAATGGGGGAAGGTAGGGGTAGTCAGGGCACCTCGAAGAAGAGGCACAACGTCGGTGAGGGATGACGTGAGCGACAACTCTGTAGTACTGCGGTACGGGGACGGCGAATACACCTACCCGGTGGTCGACAGCACCGTCGGCGACAAGGGCTTCGATATCGGCAAGCTCCGTGCGCAGACCGGTCTGGTGACCCTGGACTCCGGCTACGGCAACACCGCCGCCTACAAGTCCGCGATCACCTACCTCGACGGCGAGCAGGGCATCCTGCGCTACCGCGGCTACCCGATCGAGCAGCTCGCCGAGCGCAGCTCGTTCCTGGAGACGGCGTTCCTGCTGATCAACGGTGAGCTGCCGACCGTCGACGAGCTGGCGGCGTTCAAGGGTGAGATCACCCAGCACACGCTGCTGCACGAGGACGTCAAGCGGTTCTACGACGGCTTCCCGCGTGACGCCCACCCGATGGCCATGCTGTCGTCCGTGGTCAGCGCGCTGTCCACCTTCTACCAGGACAGCCACAACCCGTTCGACGAGAAGCAGCGCCACCTGTCCACGATCCGGCTGCTCGCCAAGCTGCCGACGATCGCGGCCTACGCGTACAAGAAGTCGATCGGTCACCCGGTCGTCTACCCGCGCAACGACCTCGGCTACGTCGAGAACTTCCTGCGCATGACCTTCTCGGTGCCCGCCGCGGAGTACGAGCTGGACCCGGTCGTCGTCAGCGCCCTGGACAAGCTGCTGATCCTGCACGCCGACCACGAGCAGAACTGCTCCACCTCGACCGTGCGCCTGGTGGGCTCCTCGCAGGCGAACATGTTCGCCTCGATCTCCGCGGGCATCAGCGCCCTGTGGGGCCCGCTGCACGGTGGCGCCAACCAGTCGGTGCTGGAGATGCTCGAGGGCATCCAGGCCAACGGTGGCGACGTCGACTCCTTCATCCGCAAGGTGAAGAACAAGGAGGACGGCGTCCGCCTGATGGGCTTCGGGCACCGCGTCTACAAGAGCTTCGACCCCCGGGCGAAGATCATCAAGGCGGCGGCGCACGATGTCCTCTCGGCGCTCGGCAAGTCCGACGAGCTGCTGGACATCGCGCTGAAGCTGGAGGAGCACGCGCTCTCCGACGACTACTTCGTCTCGCGCAACCTCTACCCCAACGTGGACTTCTACACCGGTCTGATCTACCGGGCGATGGGCTTCCCCACCGAGATGTTCACCGTGCTCTTCGCGCTCGGCCGGCTCCCCGGCTGGATCGCCCAGTGGCACGAGATGATCAAGGAGCCCGGCTCCCGCATCGGCCGTCCGCGCCAGATCTACACGGGCGTCGTCGAGCGCGACTTCGTCCCCGTCGAGGAGCGCTGACCCTCCCCGGCCACCGCCGGGAGGCCGCCCGCGGCCCGTACGCAGGAAGGCGCCCCGCACCTCACCGGTGCGGGGCGCCTTCGCGTGTCCGCGTGTGGGGGAGCCGTCCAACAGACGTCGCCCGCCGCGACCGCCCGCCCTGTGTGTACGCGGTCATATGTGTACACAGCATGTGAAAAGCGCCCCGACACCGATCCCCCCACGGGTCGGAGCGAGGCGCTTTCCTGCCCCGGCGCGGATTCCCCCCACGGGATCCGGCCGGGAGCGGACGGACGCGATCTGCCGGGACGCGTACGTACGGGAGGGCCGCTCAAAGCTCCCCGGGTACGTGCCCCGGCCACGCGTGGCCGGTCCGTCCCCCAAGACGACCCAGCACTGCCTGGTTAGACCAATGTCCCCCCGCGATGGTTACCTCCCAATCGCTGTGATCTAGGTCTCCCGGAGCAAGTGGGCGTAAAAGGGCAAGACCCTACTTGTAGGGATTGCGTGAAAATCGGGCCGGCTCAGCCCTGGCCGACGAGCTCGTAGCCGGCCTCGTCCACCGCGGCGCGGACGGCCGCGGCGTCCAGCGGCGCCTCGGAGACCACGGTGACCTCGCCCGTGGCGGCGACGGCCGCGACCGAGGTGACGCCGCCGATCGCGGAGATCTCGCTGGTGACCGCGGACTCGCAGTGGCCGCAGGTCATGCCGGTCACCTTGTAGACGGTGGTGGTCATGGGCGTACTCCTCGGAAAGTGTCGTGCTGTGCTTTCTGGTGCGGACAGCACTTTACCCCCCGGGGGTATTCCCCGGAGGGCAAAGGGCAGGGATTTAAGGTTTCTTCGGGGTCAGGACCTGCCGCGCGCACGGCCGTTGCGGCCGGGACGCTGCGTCACCCAGGTCCGGATGGTGTCGGCGAACCAGAACGGTCTGCCGCCCTCGGTGAGATCGGGAGCGGGCAGCATCCCGTGTTTGCGGTACGAGCGCACGGTATCGGTCTGGACGCCGATGTGTGCCGCGATTTCCTTGTAGGACCAGAGTCGACGGTCGGTCATCTCTCGCGCCTCTCCGCTGCGCCGCAGCCACGGAGGGGGGTCCGTTGGGGGAGCTGCGGCGCGGCCGTTCTTGATCGCTAGCCTGTCCCCGGACAACGACGGAGAGTGACTGTGGCGGAGCGCTGTCGGACTTCTGTGACGGAAAGCTCGCGCGGGCGTGACGACCGTGACGGGAAGGTGACTCGGTAACAGGAGGTGGCGGGCCTCAGCCGGCGGACGGCTCCACCCGTACGGGCCGGTTCTCCCGGCGGGAGCGTTCGCAGGCCTCCGCGACGAGCAGCGCCCGCAGCCCCTCCTGGCCCGGGCAGGGGTTGCCGGCCTTCCCCCGTGCGGCCTCGACGAACGCGGCGAGCTCCGCGCGGTAGGCGTCCGCGAACCGCTCCAGGAAGCCCGGCCAGGGCCGCTCGGGCCCCGCCGGACCGTCAGGCTCCGCCGACGTCATGGGCGTCCGTGCGCCGAGCCCGGCCACCCACTGGTCGCGCTCGCCCGACAGCTCCATCCGCACGTCGTACCCCGCGCCGTTGTAACGGGTGGCGGTCGCCGTCACCAGCGTGCCGTCGTCCAGGGTGAGCAGGGCGGTGGCGGTGTCCACGTCGCCCGCCTCCCGGAAGAAGGCCGCGCCGCCGTTCGAGCCCCGCGCGTACACCTCCACCACCTCACGGCCCGTCATCCAGCGCACGGCGTCGACGTCGTGGACCAGGCAGTCGCGGAACAGCCCGCCGGACAGCGGCACGAACTCCGCCGGCGGCGGCACGGCGTCGGAGTTGACGCACCGGATGGTGTGCACCCGCCCCAGCGCCCCCGACCGCAGCGCCTGGCGCGCCGCCTTGAAGCCGGCGTCGAAGCGGCGCTGGAAGCCGATCTGCAGCAGCGTGCCCGCCGCCTCCACCTCGCGCAGCGCGGCGGCCGTGCCCGCCGGGTCCAGCGCCAGCGGCTTCTCGCAGAAGGCGGGCAGCCTGGCCCGGGCCGCCCGGGTGATCAGCTCCGCGTGGGCGCTGGTGGCGGTGGCGATGACCACGGCGTCGCTCGCCGCGAGGACCTCCTCCGCCGACCCGACGGCGCGGGCTCCGGCCACGCGCCCCGCCAGAGCCCGCGCCCTGGCGGGCTCGGCGTCGGCGATCACCAGCTCGCCGACCCCTTCCGTCGCGGCGAGCGCCCCCGCGTGGAACGATCCGATCCGGCCCGCGCCGAGCAGGCCGACGCGCAGGCGGTCACCGGTCATGGTCTCCCCGTCCGTTCCGTGGTCGTCGGTGCGGCCGCATCGCGGTGGCGGTCACCGCCCGGCGGGGCCCGGCGCGTACAGGGCCGGGCGTTCGGCGAGCGCGACCGTCGTGCGCTCGCCGCTCTCCTGGGCCCGTACGCCCGCCTCGCAGACGGCGGCCGCCGCGTAGCCGTCCCAGGCGCTCGGGCCGGTCGTCTCACCGCGCCGGGTGGCGTCGACCCAGGCCTGGACCTGGCGGTCGTAGGCGTCCCGGAAGCGCACCACGTAGTCCTGGGCGATCTCCCCGCCCCACCGCCCGGCGGCGTTGACGTACAGCCCGTGGGCGTCGCCGGCCCGCGCGGTGCCGCTCTCGCCGACCGCCTCGCAGCGCACCTGATAGCCGAAGCCGCAGTTGACGAAGATCTCGACGTCGACGACCGCGCCGCCGGAGGTCTCCAGGAGCACGAGCTGGGGGTCGCTCAGGGCCTCGGGCGCGGCGGAGGAGGGGGCCGGCCGCAGGACGGTGACGGCGGTGATCTCCTGCTCCAGCAGCCAGCGCGTGACGTCGATCTCGTGCACCACCGAGTCGTTGATCATCATGCGGCTGGTGAAGCCCGGCGGCGTCGAGGCGTTGCGGTGCGTGCAGTGCAGCATCAGCGGCCGCCCGAGCCCGCCCGCGTCCAGCAGCGCCTTCAGCTGGGCGAACTCCGCGTCGTAGCGGCGCATGAAGCCCACCTGCACCCGCCGGTGGCCCAGCCGCTCCTCCGCCTCGACCACCCGCAGGGCGGACGCGGCGTCCGGGGTGAGCGGCTTCTCGCACAGCACGGGCAGGTCGTGCGCGAACGCCTCCAGCAGCGCCGCCTCGTGGGCCGGGCCGGGGGAGGCGACGAGCACGGCGTCGACGTCGGCGGAGGCCATGGCGGCGGCCGGGTCGGTGTAGGCGGTGCAGCCGTCGACGCGGGCGGCCACCGACTTGGCGCGCTCGCCGTCGATGTCGACGACGGCGGCCACCCGTGCCCCGCTGATGACCTCGTCGAGGCGCCGGACGTGGTCCGAGCCCATCCTGCCGGTGCCGATCACGGCCACGCCGAGTGTTCCGTCTCGCGTCATCGCTGGTCCTCGCTGGTCCTCGGTGGGTGTCGTCGTCAGGCGCCGCAGGAGCGCAGGAAGGCGCGGGTGCGCCGGGCGATGGGCAGCGGCGTCTCGGGCGGGCAGGGGTACATGTCCTGCTCGACGATGGCGAACAGGTCCACGCCGAGCCCCTGCGCGGCGGTCAGGACGGGCTCCAGCGCCGGGATGCCGCGCGGCGGTTCGCACATCACGCCCTGCCGCACGGCCGGGCCGAAGGGGATGCCCTGGGCGCGCACGTCGGCCAGGACCGCCGGGTCCACCTGCTTGAGGTGGAGGTAGTCGATCCGCTCGCCGTAGGTCTTGATGAGCTTGACGCTGTCGCCGCCGCAGTAGGCGTAGTGCCCGGTGTCCAGGCAGAGGTTGACCAGGCCCGGGTCGGTGGCGTCGAGGAGGCGCTCGACGTGCGTCTCGGTGTCGATGTGGGTGTCGGCGTGGGGGTGGACGGCGATGGAGAGCCCGTACCTGCTCATGACCTCGCGCGCCAGGCGTTCCATGCCGGTGTTGAGGTGGCGCCACTGCTCGGCGGTGAGCTCGGGGCTCTCGATGATCTCGGCCGTCTTGTCGTCGCGCCAGAAGGAGGGGATGACCACGAGGTGGTGCGCGCCCGTGGCCCGGGTCAGCTCGGCCACCCTGGCCACCTGCGCCCACGTCTCGTCCCAGACGGCGGGGCCGCGGTGCAGGGCGGTGAAGACCGTACCGGCGGAGACCTTAAGGCCCCGGCGGCCGGTCTCGTCGCGCAGCCGGGCCGCCTCGGTGGGCAGATAGCCGTACGGGCCCAGCTCGATCCACTCGTAGCCGGCCTCGGACACCTCGTCCAGGAAGCGTTCCCAGGGAACCTGCGCCGGATCGTCGGCGAACCAGACGCCCCACGAATCCGGTGCGGAGCCGACGCGGATCCGGTTCAGGACGGGGGACAGGGGCGATGGGGCGGCGGCGTCCATGCGGCGGCTCTCCTCTCGCCGGTCGGCGTTGACCGGGCAAGGCTGGGGATGCCCGTAGCTTCCTGGTGCGGGCCGGGAGTGTCAAGGTTTCGTCCGGACATATGGACGTAACGTCAATACCCGCCCCGCGACGTCCTTATGTAAGGACAAATGCTTGACACCGCCGTGCGCCCCCGGCTAGACCTGAGCCCGGAACCGAAGGGCGGAGGGGAGATCATGACCGGTCCGTACGACCTCGTCACCATGGGCCGGGCCGGGGTGGACCTCTATCCCCTGCGCACCGGGGTGCCGCTGGCGGAGGTCGAGACGTTCGGGAGGTTCCTGGGCGGATCGGCGGCCAACGTCGCGGTCGCCGCGGCCCGGCTGGGCCGCCGCACCGCCCTGATCAGCCGCACCGGCGACGACCCCTTCGGCGGCTACGTCCGCCGGGCGCTGCGCGACTTCGGCGTCGACGACCGCTGGGTGACGCCCGTGGCCGCCTACCCCACGCCCCTGACGTTCTGCGAGATCCACCCGCCGGACGACTTCCCGCTGTACTTCTACCGCCGCCCCAAGGCGCCCGACCTCGAGATCCACGCCGCCGAACTGGACCTGGACGCCGTCCGGGCGGCCCGGATCTTCTGGGTGACCGGTACGGGCCTGAGCGAGGAGCCCAGCCGGTCGGCGACCCTCGCCGCGCTCGCGGCGCGGGCCAAGCGCGGCACCACCGTCTTCGACCTCGACTGGCGGCCGATGTTCTGGGGCGGCGAGGGCGGGGCCTCCGGCGCCGGGGGCGCCACCGGCCCGGCCGCCATGGCCGCCGCCCGGCCCCACTACGCCGCGGCCCTCGCCCACGCCACCGTCGCCGTCGGCAACGCCGACGAGTGCGAGGTCGCCACCGGCGAGCGCGAACCGTACGCCGCGGCCCGGGCGCTGCTGGCCGCGGGCGTGGAGCTCGCCGTCGTCAAGCAGGGCCCCCAGGGCGTCCTCGCCGTCCACCGCGACGGCACCACCGCGCAGGTCCCGCCCGTGCCGGTCGAGGTCGTCAACGGCCTGGGCGCGGGCGACGCCTTCGGCGGCGCGCTCTGCCACGGGCTGCTCGCCGGCTGGGACCTGGAGCGCGCCGTGCGCTACGCCAACGCGGCGGGCGCGATCGTCGCCTCCCGGCTGGCGTGCTCGTCCGCCATGCCGACGGACGACGAGGTCGCCGCCCTCCTCGCCGACCGACCCGATCGCCCCATGGAAGCCGAGGGCACCTCGTGACGCCCATCCGTATCGCCGACCTGCCGACGGTGCGCAGCCGGCACCCCGAGGCCATCGCCGAGGCCGCCGCGCGGCGCGGGCGCCGGCCCCTGCTCGGCGACAGCGGCCGGTTGATGATCATCGCCGCCGACCACACCGCGCGCGGCGCCCTCGGCGTCGCCGGCCGGAGCCTGGCGATGGCCAACCGGGCCGACCTGCTGGAGCGGCTCTGCCTCGCCCTCTCGCGCCCCGGCGTCGACGGCGTGCTCGCCACCGCCGACATCCTCGACGACCTGCTGCTGCTCGGCGCCCTCGAGAACAAGGTCGTCATGGGCTCCATGAACCGCGGCGGCCTCCTCGGCGCCTCCTTCGAGATGGACGACCGCTTCACCGGGCCCCGCGCGCACGACCTCGTCCGGCGCGGCTTCGACGCCGGCAAGCTGCTGCTGCGCATCGACTACGACGACCCCGGCTCCCTGACCACGATGGAGTCCGCCGCCCGCGCCATCGACGAGATGGCCGCCTGCCGGCTGCCGGTCTTCGTGGAGCCGTTCCTGTCCAGGCGCGTCGGCGGCACGGTCCGCAACGACCTCGGCGCCGAGGCCGTCACCACCTCCCTCGCCATCGCCTCGGGGCTCGGCGCCACGTCCGCGTACACCTGGCTGAAGGTGCCGGTCACCGACGACCCCGCGGCCATGGAGCGGGTGATGGAGGCGTCGACGCTCCCGGCGGTGCTGCTCGGCGGAGACGTCGGCGGCGACGCGGCGCGGCAGGAGGCCGCGTACGAACGCTGGCGCGCGGCGCTGCGGCTGCCGACCGTGCGGGGGCTGGTGGTGGGGCGGGCCCTGCTGTACCCGCCGGACGGCGACGTGGCGACGGCGGTGGACACGGCGGTGGGACTGCTGTGACCGGCCGCGTGCCGGGCAACGATCCAGCCCGTCCGGCGCCCCGGACCGGGGTCCGGGGCGGAGCCCCCGGTTTCGGGAAGGGGCGGGGCTGGGGACTGATTTCCCGCCGCCGTGGCGGGCAACCCCCACCGTCGCGTCCGGCGGTGCCGAACCGACAGGAGACGAGAGGCGCATGACACCTACCGACCGGCACCTACCGGCCGGCACCGCCGCCGGCGGCGCGTACGACCTGGACGTCGCCCCCGAGCGCGCCGGCTGGGCCTACTCCTCCCTGCGCGTGCTGACCCTCCCGCCCGGCGGCAGCCACACCCTCTCCACCGGCGACAGCGAATGGATCGTGCTGCCGCTGAACGGCGGCTGCACCGTCGTCACCGACGAGGTGACCTTCGAACTGGAGGGCCGCGAGAGCGTCTTCAGCGCCGTCACCGACTTCGCCTACCTGCCGCGCGACGCCCACGCCACCGTGACCTCCGCGGGCGGCGGCCGCTTCGCGCTCACCGGGGCCCGCTGCGAGCAGGTCCTGCCCGCGCGCTACGTGCCCGCCTCCGCCGTCCCCGTCGAACTGCGCGGCACCGGCACCTGCTCGCGGCAGGTCAACAACTTCGCCGCCGCCGACGTCTTCGCCTGCGACAGGCTCATCGCGGTGGAGGTCCTCACTCCGGGCGGCAACTGGTCCTCCTACCCGCCGCACAAGCACGACGAGCCCTGCCCCGGCGAGGAGTCGGAGCTGGAGGAGATCTACTACTTCGAGGTCGCCGACGCGCCCGGCGGCCGGCCCGGCCTCGGCTACCAGCGGGTCTCGCCGTCCCGCGAGAAGGGCACCGACGTCCTGGCCGAGGTCCGCAGCGGCGACGCCGTGCTGATCCCCGACGGCTGGCACGGCCCCTCCATCGCCGCGCCCGGCCACACCCTGTACTACCTCAACGTCATGGCCGGCCCCGGCGAGCGGGAGTGGCTCATCCGCGACCACCCCGACCACGCCTGGATCCGCACCACATGGCCGGACACGCCGGTCGACCCGCGGCTGCCCCTGTACCCCGAGGGAGAACGAGGACGATGACCCGCCGTCTCACCGTCGCCCAGGCCCTGGTGGAGTTCCTGGCCCACCAGTACACCGAGCGCGACGGCCGCCGCCGGCGCCTGATCGCCGCCTGCTGGGGCATCTTCGGCCACGGCAACGTCGCCGGCGTCGGCCAGGCGCTGCTGGAGACCGGGGACGCGCTCCCCTACCTCCAGGGCCGCAACGAGCAGGCCATGGTGCACGCCGCCGTCGGCTACGCCCGCCACTGCGACCGGCTCTCCGCCCACGCCGTCACCACCTCCATCGGCCCCGGCGCCACCAACCTCGTCACCGGCGCCGCCCTCGCCACGATCAACCGCCTGCCGGTGCTCCTGCTCCCCGGCGACACCTTCGCCACCCGGCCCGCCGACCCCGTGCTGCAACAGCTCGAACACCCCGGGGCCGGCGACGTCTCCGTCAACGACTGCCTGCGTCCGGTCTCCCGGTACTTCGACCGGATCGTCCGCCCCGAGGCGCTGATCCCCGCCGCCCTGCAGGCCATGCGGGTGCTGGCCGACCCCGTGGAGACCGGCGCCGTCACCCTCGCCCTGCCCCAGGACGTCCAGGTGGAGGCGTACGACTGGCCGGAGGAGTTCTTCGCCGACCGCGTCTGGCAGGTGCGCCGCCCCGCGCCCGACCCCGCCGAACTGGCCGCCGCCGTCGAGGCGGTACGGGCCGCCCGGCGCCCGCTGATCATCGCGGGCGGCGGCGTCCACCACAGCGAGGCGGAGGAGGAGCTGCGCGCGCTCGCCGACGCCACCGGCATCCCGGTCGCCTCCACCCAGGCCGGCAAGGGCTCGCTGCGCCACGACCACCCGGCGGACGTCGGCGGCATCGGCCACACCGGCACCGCCGTCGCCGACGCGCTCGCCGGCGCCGCCGACCTGGTCATCGGCGTCGGCACCCGCTACAGCGACTTCACCACCGCCTCCGCGACCCTCTTCGCGGCCCCCGGCGTCCGCTTCGTCAACCTCAACATCGCCGCGCACGACGCCCACAAGATGGCCGGGCTGCCCCTGGTCGCCGACGCCCGCACCGGCCTCCGGGCGCTGGCCGACGGGCTGCGGGGCCACCGGGTCGCGCCGGAGTACGTGAGCGCGTACACCGCCGGGAAGACGCAGTGGGACGCCGCGGTCGAGTACGCCTACTCCTGGCGGGAGGACGGCGACGGGCGGCGCCCCACCCAGACCCAGGTGATCGGCGCGCTCGAGACCGTCGTCGGCGACGAGGACGTGGTGATCAACGCGGCCGGTTCGCTCCCCGGCGACCTGCACAAGCTCTGGCGGGCCCGCTCCCGCCGCCAGTACCACCTCGAATACGGCTACTCCTGCATGGGCTACGAGATCCCGGCCGCGATCGGCGTGCGCCTGGCGGACCCGGACCGGCCGGTGTGGGCGCTGGTCGGCGACGGCACGTACCTGATGATGCCGACCGAGCTGGTCACCGCCGTGCAGGAGGGGATCGCCATCAAGGTGGTCCTGGTGCAGAACCACGGCTACGCCTCCATCGGCGGCCTCTCGGAAGCCGTCGGCGGCGAGCGCTTCGGCACCGCCTACCGCTTCCGGGCGCCCGACGGCACCTACACCGGCGACCCGCTGCCCGTGGACCTGGCCGCCAACGCCGCCTCCCTGGGCATGACCGTGCTGCGGGCCCGTACCGTCCTCGAGCTGCGCGCGGCGCTGGCCGAGGCGCGCGCCTCGGACCGGCCCACATGTGTCTATGTGGAGACCGAAACAGCCGACACACTGTCCGGCGCGCCCCCTGCCCAGGCGTGGTGGGATGTGCCTGTCGCCGAGACCGCGACCCGCCCGGCGGCCGTGACGGCCCGGGAGGAGTACGACCGCAACGCCGCCGCCCGTCGACGTTATCTTTGACCGTAGGAGAGGCCGCAGCCCATGAAGACCGTCAACCACTGGATCGACGGCAAGTCCGTCGAGGGCACCTCGGGCGAGTACGGACCGGTGACCGACCCGGCGACCGGCGCCGTCACCACGCGCGTGGCCTTCGCCTCCGTCGAGGAGGTCGACGCGGCCGTCGCGGCCGCCAAGGCCGCCTACGAGACGTGGGGCGGCTCCTCGCTGGCGGCGCGCACGGCGGTGCTGTTCCGCTACCGCGCGCTGCTCGACGCCCACCGCGACGAGCTCGCCGCACTGATCACCGCCGAGCACGGCAAGGTCCACTCCGACGCGCTCGGCGAGGTCGCCCGCGGCCTGGAGATCGTCGAGCTGGCGTGCGGGATCACCACGCAGCTCAAGGGCGAGCTGTCCACGCAGGTCTCCAGCCGCGTCGACGTCGCCTCGATCCGCCAGCCGCTGGGCGTCGTCGCGGGCATCACGCCCTTCAACTTCCCGGCCATGGTGCCGATGTGGATGTTCCCGCTCGCCATCGCCTGCGGCAACACCTTCGTCCTCAAGCCGAGCGAGAAGGACCCCTCGGCCGCGCTCCGCCTGGCCGAGCTCGCCGCCGAGGCGGGCCTGCCCGACGGCGTCCTCAACGTCGTCAACGGCGACCGGACGGCCGTCGACCGCCTGCTCGAACACCCCGACATCGCCGCCGTCTCCTTCGTCGGCTCCACGCCCATCGCCCGCCACATCCACACCACCGCCTCCGCCCACGGCAAGCGCGTCCAGGCGCTGGGCGGCGCCAAGAACCACATGCTGGTCCTGCCCGACGCCGACCTCGACGCCGCCGCGGACGCCGCCGTCTCGGCCGCCTACGGCTCGGCCGGCGAGCGCTGCATGGCGATCTCCGCGGTCGTCGCGGTCGGCGGCACCGGCGACGAGCTGGTGGCGAAGATCCGCGAGCGCGCCGAGAAGATCAAGATCGGTCCGGGCGACGACCCCACGTCCGAGATGGGCCCCCTGATCACCAAGGCCCACCGTGACAAGGTCGCCTCCTACGTCCACGGCGCGGCCGCCCAGGGCGCGGAGGTCGTCCTGGACGGCACCGGCTTCACGGTGGAAGGCTACGAGGAGGGGCACTGGATCGGGCTGTCCCTGCTGGACAAGGTGCCGACCGACGCGGACGCCTACCGCGACGAGATCTTCGGCCCGGTGCTGTGCGTGCTGCGCGCGGAGACCTACGAGGAGGGCGTGGCCCTCATCAACGCCTCGCCGTGGGGCAACGGAACCGCCGTCTTCACCCGCGACGGCGGCGCCGCCCGCCGCTTCCAACTGGAGGTCGAGGCGGGCATGGTGGGCGTCAACGTGCCCATCCCGGTGCCGGTCGGCTACCACTCCTTCGGCGGCTGGAAGCACTCCCTCTTCGGCGACCACCACATCTACGGCAACGACGGCGTGCACTTCTACACGCGCGGCAAGGTCGTCACCACCCGGTGGCCCGACCCGGAGGACGGCGGCGTGGACCTGGGGTTCCCCAGCCACCGCTAGTCCCGATTGCCCCGTTATGCGGTGATCGGACCGTAAGCTGCGGGCATGACCTGGTCGAGCGCGCTGAAGGACACCGCACGCGCCGGGCTGACGATCGAGCGCACCAAGCTGGAGCCGCTCGTGGCGCTGCGCGGCGCGTGCGGCGTCGCGATCGTCATCGGCCTCATCCTGTGGCTCGGCACGCCCAAGCTCGCGGTGTCCTCGGCCTTCGGCGCCTTCGCCTCGGGCCTGGCCACCTTCCAGCGCAGCTGGCGGCCGCGGCCGGTGCTGGCACTGGCCGTGGCGGTCGGGCTCGGCATCAGCACGTTCCTGGGCTACATCGCCATCGGCGACCATGTGGTCTTCGCCGTCCTGCTGGCCGTCTGGACGCTGCTGGCCGGCATGGCGTGGGCCATCGGCCCGGTCTCCGGCATGGTGGCCTCCCAGATGGTGGCCGTGATGCTGTTCACCGTCACCCTGCCCACCTCCGTGCTCGGCGCGCTGCACCACGCCACCCTGATCGTCTACGGCGGACTGGTGCAGGCGGCGCTCATCGTCGTCTTCCCGATCCGCCCCTGGGGCCGCCAGCGCGACGCCCTCGCGGACGCGCTCGCCGCCGAGGCCGACTACGCGCGCCGCCTGCGCCACGATCCGGAGGCCCGCTTCGACCCCCAGCCGCTGATGGACGCCCGCAGCGCCGCCGCCCTGACCCCCCGCCAGGCCCGGCGCAGACCCAGCCAGCTGGGCGGCCCGAGGGGCCTGGCCGAGCGGCTGCGGCCCGTGCTGGCCTCGCTCGCCGACCCCGTCCTGGGCCCCCCGCCCGAGGGGCCCGAGCGCGACCGCGTCCGGGAGCTGCTGGCGGCCGCCGCCGTCGTCCTGGACGCGGTGGCGCACGCCGTCCGCTGGGGCAAGCCGGTACGGCTGCCGCCGGAGGTGATGGCCACCCTCGACGTCCCCGACGAGTCCGGCCTCGTCCTGACCGGCGCGGCCCGCCGCTCCGCGCTGCGGCTGATGGTGCTGCTCGCGGACGTCGTCGAATCCGCCGACGAACGCGTCGAGTCGACCCGTCCCGCCGACGCCGGGACCCGCCGCCACCTGCTGCGCCCCTCCGTGCCCCGCCTCGTGCCCGTCGGCCTGCGGGCCCTGCGCCGCGAGGCGCGCCGGTCCTCGGCCATCGGGCGGCACGCGGTCCGGGTCACGGCGGTGGTCTCGGCCGGCTACGCCCTGGGGTCCGCACTGCCCCTCGGGCACGGCTACTGGGCGCCGATGACCTCGGTCATGGTCATGCGGCCCGACTTCGCGCAGACCTACTCGCGCGGCGTGGCGCGCTTCGCCGGGACCGTGGTGGGCGTCTGGCTCGCCGGGGCGCTGATGGTGCTCGCGCACCCGGGCATGTACGTGTGCGCCGCCCTGGCGGTGCTGTGCATCGGGCTGATGTATTTGCTGATGCGCACGGGCTACAGCGTGGCCTCCGCCTGCATCGCCGCCTACGTCGTCTTCCTGCTCGGCATCGCGGGCGAGGGCTGGTCGCAGACCGTACAGGCCCGGCTGGCGCTGACCCTGCTGGGCGGACTGCTGGCGCTGGCCGCCTACGCCCTCTTCCCCGCCTGGGAGACGCTGCGGCTGCGCGACCGGCTCGCCGACTGGCTGGAGTCCAACGGCCGCTACGCCCTGGCGGTGCTCGCCCTGTACGCCCAGCCGACGGTCCGCAAGCCGCGCCGGGTGCGCGAGGCCCTGCTGGACTCGCGGGCGGCGCGCCTGGAGTGGGAGGAGGCAGCCGCCCGCGCCCAGAAGGAGCCGGTGCGGCACCGGGGCATCTCCCGCAAGGCCGAGCGCGGCGCGGAGTCGGCGCTGGCCACGATGGGCCGCGCGACGATGCTGATGGAAGCTCACATCCCGGACCGCGAGGCCGAGCCCTCCCCGGGCGCCGAGCACTTCGCGGCCGCCCTGCGCGCCGCCCTCCCGGACGCGGTGACCGCCGTCCGCGAACGCCGCCCCCTGGACTGGACGGCCCCACGCCGCGCCCACGACGCCTGGCGCACGGCGGCGGGCGAGGAGGGGGTGGCGGTGCGGGCGTCGGAACTGCTGATGGAGGCGGTGGAGGAATTGGAGGAGGCACTGCGGCCGGGGAAGCGCCGAGGGGGCTGAATCTCAGCCCGTTACGGCAACCACCCAGCCCGTCCGGCGATTGAGGACCGGGGTCCGGGGCGGAGCCCCGGTTACGGGAAGGGGCGGGTAGGGGAAAAGCCTCGTCACGGCGCGAACAGCCGGTCCAAGTGCGCGTCAGCGAGCCGCAACGCCTCCTGCGGGGTTTGAACGTCGAGCAGCGTGTAACTGGTCAACCCGTCGATCAGACAGAGCAGCAGCATCGCCTCCGTCTCCGGATCCCGGTCGGCCCCGACCTCCCCCCGCCCGACGGCCTGCCGAATCTGCTCGGCGAGCATCGCCCGCAGCAGCGGTACACCCTCCTTGGCGTGGCGACGCAGCCGCTCGTCGTGCACGGCCTGCATGAAGTACGCGATCTGGACCAGGATGCCGCTGCGGCTGTCGTCGTCCAGCGGCAGCATCTCGGCGACGATCGCGCGCAGGACCGCGCGCGGGGAGGGCGTGCCGCCCACCGCCCGCACGCGCTCGCGGATACGGCCGGCGGCGAGTTCGTTGATGTGGTCGAGGGCGAAGACGAGCATCTCGCCCCGGCTGCGGAAGTAGTGCTGCAGCTGCCCGAGCGACATGCCCGCCTCGGCCGCCACGTCCCGCATGCTCGCGCCGTCGAGCCCGCGCGTGGACGCGATCCGCCACAGGGCGCCGGCGATGCTGCGGCGGCGTTCGTCATGGTCGACGAGCTTGGGCACGGTTGCTGCCCCTTCCGTTTTACAGGTCAGTTGTATTGCCATAGCCTGGCCCTTCACGATACAACTGACTTGGAAAGAAACGGGGGACATGGTGGCCGGACTTCCGCACCCTCCGCAGGTAGGACTCCGGCCGCCGTGCCACCGGGTCGATCCCCGGGCCCGGCGCTGGTGGGCCGCGCAGGCATGGCTCACGGTGAGCGGACCCCTGCTGCTGACGGCCGTGACGCTGCTCGTGCTGTCGGTCCTGTTCTTCCCCGGGGCGCTGCCCTGGCTGGGCCCGCTGGTGGCCGTCGTCCTGATCCTGCCCGCGCTCGGGTACGCCCTGGCCATGCCGAGGGTGCGCTACCGCGTGCACGCCTGGGAGGTGGGGCACTCGGCGGTCTACGCGGCGAGCGGCTGGTTCTGGCAGAAGCGCCGGATAGCCCCGCTGTCCCGGGTGCAGACCGTCGACACCCGGCGCGGGCCGCTGCAGCAGCGGTACGGACTCGCCACGGTGACCGTCACCACGGCCTCCACGGCCGGGGACGTGACGATCGCCGGGGTGTCCGACGAGGTCGCCCGGCAGCTGGCGGAGCACATCGGCAACGCGGCCGCCCGCACCCTTCCGGGGGGCGCCGCGTGAACGGGCGGTGGCGCAGGCTCGACCCCCGTACGCTCCTGGCGCACTGCGCCTGGCTGGGCGCGCCGCTCGGCTCGCTCGCGCTCACCGCGCTCGCCACGGGCGGGCGCCTGGACGCACGCGCCTGGATCACGCTCGCCGTCATCGCGCTCGTCTTCGCCGGCATCACCGCGACCGGCTTCCTCACCTGGCGCCGCACCCGCTACCGCGTCACCGCCGACTCCCTCGAACTGCGCACGGGCCTGTTCACGCGACGCGTGCGGGCCGTCCCCCTGCACCGCGTCCGTACCGTCGACCTGACCGCCAACCCCGTGCAGCGGCTGCTCGGGCTCACCGTGCTCCGCGCGGGAACGGGCGGAGGCGGCGGCCGGAGCGGGCACGAGGGCGAGCTGTCGCTGGAGGCGCTGTCGCGGTCCGAGGGCGAGCGGCTGCGGGCGGAGCTGCTCGCGCGGGCGGCAGGTGCGGGCCAGGGCGCAGGGGATCCGGTGCTGGCGGTGGCCGACGCGCGATGGCTGCGGTACGCGCCGCTCACGTTCTGGGTCTTCGGCGGCGTCCTCACCGTGGCCGGCTCCGCCTGGCGCGCGCTGGACGCCATGGGGGTCGAGCCGTGGCGCATCGGCTTCCTCCGGGACTTCTTCCGCGAGTTCGGCCACAGCGCGCTGTGGGTCACCGTTCCGCTCGCCCTGCTGGTCGTCACGGCGCTGGGAGTCGTGGGCGCCGTGCTGCTGTACGCCGAGAACTGGTGGCGCTATCGCCTGGAATGGACCGATGCGACCACCCTCGGCGTCCGCCGAGGCCTGTTCACCACCCGTGCCGTCTCCCTGGAACGCGCGCGACTGTGCGGAGTGTCCCTGCGCGAGCCGCTGCTGCTGCGCGCGGGCGGCGGCGCGAGCGTCCGCGCGGTCGCGGGGGGCCTGGGCAACCGGGAGGAGAACCGCAGGCGCAGCGTCGTCCTGCCGCCCGCGCCCCGGGCGGTGGCCGAGCGGGTGTGCACGGGGGTGCTGGGGGTCGCGGCCGGCCCCGAGCTCGTACTGCGCCCGCATCCGCGGGCCGCCCTGCGGCGGCGGGTGATGCGGGCGCTGGGCTTCGGGGTGCTGCCGGTGACCGTGGCGCTCGCGGTGCTCGGGTGGCTGCTGACGCCGGTGCTGCTGTACTGCGCGGCCGCCTGGACGCTGGTCGCGGTCCCCGTCGCCCGGGCGCTGGCGCGCGACGCCTACCGGTCGCTGGGCCATGGAGTGCGCGGCCGTCACCTCGTCGTGCGGTCGGGCACCTTCGGCCGGGAGACGGTGACCCTCGACCGGGACGCGGTGCTGGCGTGGACCTTCACGCAGACTCCCTTCTCGCGGCGGTCAGGTGTGGCCACTGTCACGGCTGCCGTCGCCGCGGGGGAGGACGGATACCGCATTCGGGATATGTCGGCGCAGGAGGCTGTCGGATTCGCGGAGTTTGCGGCTCCGGGAATCGTCAGCGAGTTCGTCGTCCGGACGGGTGCCTGAGTCTCTTCGCGTACATTCGCACCTACTTTTTTGTTATCTGCGGACCGACGCCCGGTCTCCTAGGTGTCGGATCGAACGCCAACGTGGCGGGTGCGGAAAGAGGTGCGGGCGTGAAGAGTGTGAACGTGGCCGTGGTGGAAGCGGCGCAGGCCGGAAACACCGCGGCACAGGACGAGCTCGTCGCCTCCCACCTGCCGTTGGTCTACAACATCGTGGGCCGCGCCCTCAACGGGCACGCCGACGTCGACGACGTCGTCCAGGAGACCATGCTCCGCGTGATCAACGGCCTGGACGGGCTGCGCGACCCCGCCGGCTTCCGCTCCTGGCTCGTGGCGATCACCATGAACCAGATACGCAGCCACTGCCGGGCGGACCGTCTCGAGGCCCCCGTCAGTGGACTGCAGGACGTGGTCGGCGAAGTGCCCGACCCCAAGGCCGACTTCGTCGACCTGACCATCGTGCGGCTCGGCCTGGAAGGCCAGCGCAAGGACGCCGCCGAGGCCACGCGCTGGCTCGACGAGGGGGAGCAGGAGGTCCTGTCCCTGTGGTGGCTGGAGGCCGCCGGCGAACTCCAGCGCGCCGAGGTCGCCGCCGCCCTCGAGCTCACCCCGCAGCACGCGGCCGTCCGCATCCAGCGGACCAAGGCCCAGCTGGACACCGCCCGCGGCGTGGTCCAGGCGCTCGCCGCCCACCCGCGCTGCCCCCAGCTCGCGGACGTCGTCGCCTCCTGGGACGGCGCCCCCTCCGCGCTGTGGCGCAAGCGCATAGCCCGGCACGTGCGCGGCTGCGGCCGCTGCTCCGGCACCCTGGCGGCCCTGTACCCGGCGGAGGGGCTGCTGGTCGGCCTCGGACTGGTGCCGGTCGGCGCCGCGCTGCTCGCCCGGTGGGGCGGCGGGGCCACCCTCCACGGCGAGGCCGTGGCGCACACCTCCTCCGCGCACGCGGGCATACCCGGGACCCGGGGCCGCCGTGCCGGCGCCCGCCGAGGGGGCGGGAGCCACGGCCACCGCGCGGGCGGCCGTTCCCGTACGGCCCGGCGGGCCGTCATCGGCGCGGGCATCCTGGCGATCGTCGGCGGCGGCGTGCTGGGCGGCGGTTACCTCTTCCAGGACTCCCAGGACACGACCGTCAAGGCCGGATCCGCCGAAGTCCCCGGCGACCTGAAGCAGCAGAGCGCCAAGGAGCCCTCCCCGCTGCGCACCGGCCCCTCGCAGTCCGCCTCGCCCAGCGCGTCGGCCTCGGCGAGCCCCTCGCCCAGCGCCTCGTCCCCCTCGGCGAAGCCCTCCAAGTCCGCCGAAGCGCGCACCGCCAGCCCCACTCCCGAGCGCACCGCCTCCCGCGCCCCGAAGGCCACGTCCAAGCCCCCTGCCGGCAACCCGGGCGGCGGCTCCCTCGGCCAGCAGGTCGTCGCCCTGGTCAACAGCGAGCGCGCCAAGGTGGGCTGCTCGGCCCTGACCTCCAACAGCCTCCTGGACGCGGCGGCACAGGGCCACTCCGACGACATGGCGGCCCGCTCGTTCTTCGACCACACCAACCCCGACGGCAAGGGCCCGGGCGAGCGCGTCACCGCCGCCGGCTACAAGTGGAGCACCTACGGCGAGAACATCGCCTACGGCCAGCAGACCGCGGCCGCCGTCATGGACTCGTGGATGAACAGCGAGGGCCACCGCAAGAACATCCTCAACTGCTCCTTCAAGGAGATCGGCATCGGCATCAACAAGGCCCCCGGCGGCCCCCGCTGGACCCAGGTCTTCGGAGCACGCTGACACCGCTCGCAACGCGCCGCCGTGTCGTTCGTTGAACCGGCGTGTCCGATACATCCGATGTGCTCGCAGCGCCGCCGTACGCCCTGCGCGTCGGCGCGTTGCACAAGTCCTACGGTTCCCGCCGGGTGCTGCGCGGCGTCCGTCTCGAGCTCGGCCCCGGCACCCTGGCCGGGATCGTGGGGGAGAACGGCGCGGGCAAGACCACGCTCCTGCGCATCCTGTGCGGGCAGATCGCGGCCGACTCCGGTGACATCGCGCACCGGGGCTCGCTCGGCTACTGCCCCCAGGAGACGGTCCTCAACGACTTCCTCACCGTCGAGCAGCACGTGCGCCACTTCCAGATCGCCTACGGCCTGGAAGACACCCGCCGGGCCGGGGAACTGATCGAGGAGCTGCACTTCGGCGAGTACCGCCGCACCCGTGTCGCCGCGCTGAGCGGCGGCACCCGGCAGAAGCTCAACCTGACCCTCGCCCTGATGCACGACCCGCACGTCCTGCTGCTCGACGAGCCGTACCAGGGCTTCGACTGGGAGACGTACCTGCGGTTCTGGGACGTCGCCGCCCGCCTGCGCGACCGGGGACGGTGCGTCCTCGTCGTCTCCCACCTGGCCTGGGACACCGGGCGGCTGGACCGGCTGTACCGCCTGCACGACGGCGTCGCGGAGCCGTGGCGCCCACGGTCGGCCGACGCCGAGGCCGCCCTTCTCCCGGGGCGGAACGCATGAGCCGGCTGCGGACCGCGAGGCGCCGCTTCGCCACGGCCGCGGGGTTCGCCCTGCTGGAGCACCTGCGCAATCGCTTCGCCCTCGTACTGGTCGTCTTCTACATCCCCTTCTGGCTGACGATGGTGCACTGGTTCGTCGCCCCGGCGCCCAGCACCTTCCTGCTGCGGGCCACCGGCCGGCGGCTCACGGTCGACGGCAACCACCTGACGATGGTCTCCGGCGCGATCAACGTGGTGACGTTGATCGTCGGCTTCATGATGTTCATGGCGACGTTCAAGTCGCTCGCCTTCGACCGCCGCCTCGTCCTGGCCGGCTACCCCCGCATCTGCCTGCTCGTCGCCAAGGTCAACGCGATGGTGCTCGCGGCGGCCCTGATCTCCGGCTACGCCACCGCCGTGATCTGCTGGTACTGGGACCCCGTCCGACCCTGGCTGCTGGCCGCCGGACTGTTCACGGCCGGGGTCGGCTACGGCGGGATCGGCATCCTGCTCGGGGCGTTCCTGCGCAACGAGCTGGAGGGGCTGTTCGTGATCATCATGGCCAGCCTGCTGGACACCATGCTGCAGAACCCCATCAGCAATCCCGGCGCCACCAAGGACGGGGTGCAGATCCTCCCCGAGTACGGCCCGACGCAGGTGAGCGTGGCCGCCGGGTTCACCGGGGACACGCCGTACGGCCACCTGCTGCTGGGGCCCGTGTGGTTCGCGGCGATGTGGCTGCTGGGGACCGCCGCGTTCCACCTGCGCACCCGCGACCACCGTCCGTCCCGGCTCCGCCCGGCCGCCGTCAGCGCCGCCGGCCGCCCTTGAGGGTGGCCCGCAGGAATTCGCGGTTCATCGTGGCGATGGACTGCAGCGGTATGCCCTTGGGGCACGCCGTGGCGCACTCGCCGGTGTTGGTGCAGCCGCCGAAACCCTCCTCGTCCATGGCCGTGACCATGTCCAGCACCCGGGACTCCCGCTCCGGGGCGCCCTGGGGCAGGACGTTCAGATGCACCACCTTCGCCGAGGTGAAGAGCATCGCCGAACCGTTCGGACAGGCGGCCACGCACGCCCCGCAGCCGATGCACTCGGCGTGCTCGAAGGCCAGGTCGGCGACGGGCTTGGGCACGGGCGTCGCATGGGCCTCGGGTGCGGAGCCCGTGGGCACGGAGACATAGCCTCCGGAACCGATGACCCGGTCGAAGGCCGAGCGGTCCACGACCAGGTCCTTGACCACGGGAAACGCCGCCGCCCGCCAGGGCTCGACGTCGATCGTGTCGCCGTCGCGGAAGTGGCGCATATGGAGCTGGCAGGTGGTGGTGCGCTCCGGGCCGTGCGCCCGGCCGTTGATCACCATGCCGCAGGCGCCGCAGATGCCCTCGCGGCAGTCGTGGTCGAAGGCGACGGGCTCGTCGCCGGAGAGGATCAGCTCCTCGTTGAGGTGGTCGAGCATCTCCAGGAAGGACATGTCCTCGCTGATGCCCGTGACCTCGTACGTGGTCATGGCCCCGGCGTCCTCGGGGGTGCGCTGGCGCCAGATGCGCAGGGTGAGGTTCACGCGTAGCTCCGCTGGGTGGGGTGGACGTACTCGAAACGCAGGTCTTCCTTGTGGAGCACGGGCGCGCTGCCCGTGCCCGTGAACTCCCAGGCCGCCGCGTACGCGAACTCCTCGTCCTTGCGCGCCGCCTCGCCCTCGGGCGTGCGGCTCTCCTCCCGGAAGTGGCCGCCGCAGGACTCCGTGCGGTGCAGGGCGTCCAGGCACATCAGCTCCGCGAGCTCGAGGTAGTCGACGATGCGGTTCGCCTTCTCCAGCGACTGGTTGAGCTCCTCGCCCGTGCCCGGCACCTTGATGCGGCGCCAGAACTCCTCCCGCAGGGCGGGGATCCGGTCCAGCGCCTTGCGCAGCCCGGTGTCGGTGCGGGCCATCCCGCACTCGTCCCACAGCAGTTCGCCCAGCTCCCGGTGGAAGGAGTCCGGCGTGCGGTCCCCGTCGGCGGCCAGCAGCCGGGCCAGGCGGCCGGTGACCTCGGCGACGGTGTCGGTGACGGCCGGATGGGAGGGGTCCACGGCCTCGTGGGGGTGGCGGGCGAGGTAGTCGTTGATGGTGGAGGGCAGCACGAAATAGCCGTCGGCCAGCCCCTGCATCAGCGCGGACGCGCCCAGGCGGTTGGCCCCGTGGTCGGAGAAGTTGGCCTCGCCGATCGCGAACAGGCCGGGCACGGTGGTCTGCAGGTCGTAGTCCACCCACAGGCCGCCCATCGTGTAGTGGATGGCCGGATAGATGCGCATGGGCACCCGGTACGGATCCTCGGCGGTGATCCGCTCGTACATCTCGAAGAGGTTGCCGTACTTCGCCTCGACCGCCGCCCGGCCCATGCGCGCGATGGCGTCGGCGAAGTCGAGGTAGACGCCCTGCCCGCCGGGGCCGACGCCGCGCCCCTCGTCACAGACGTTCTTCGCGGCGCGCGAGGCGATGTCGCGCGGCACGAGGTTGCCGAAGGAGGGGTAGAGGCGCTCCAGGTAGTAGTCGCGCTCCTCCTCGGGGATGGCGGCCGGCGGCCGGGTGTCGCCCTTGGCCTTCGGCACCCAGATGCGGCCGTCGTTGCGCAGCGACTCGCTCATCAGCGTCAGCTTGGACTGGTGGTCGCCCGAGCGCGGGATGCACGTGGGGTGGATCTGGGTGAAGCAGGGGTTGGCGAAGTGGGCGCCGCGCCGGTGGGCGCGCCAGACGGCCGTGGCGTTGGAGTTCTTGGCGTTGGTGGAGAGGTAGAAGACGTTGCCGTAGCCGCCGGAGGCCAGCACGACGGCGTCGGCCATGTAGGTGTCGATCCGGCCGGTGACCAGGTCGCGGGCGACGATGCCGCGCGCCCGGCCGTCGATGACGATCAGGTCGAGCATCTCGGTGCGGGCGTGCATCTCGACGGTGCCCGCGTCGATCTGCCGGCTGAGCGCCTGGTACGCGCCGAGCAGGAGCTGCTGCCCGGTCTGGCCGCGTGCGTAGAACGTACGGGAGACCTGGACGCCGCCGAAGGAGCGGGTGTCCAGCAGACCGCCGTACTCGCGGGCGAACGGCACGCCCTGGGCCACGCACTGGTCGATGATCTCGACGGAGATCTGGGCGAGCCGGTGGACGTTGGACTCACGGGCGCGGAAGTCGCCTCCCTTGACGGTGTCGTAGAACAGCCGGTGCACGGAGTCGCCGTCGTTGCGGTAGTTCTTGGCGGCGTTGATGCCGCCCTGGGCCGCGATGGAGTGGGCGCGGCGCGGGGAGTCCTGGTAGCAGAACTGCACGACGCGGTAGCCCTGTTCGGCCAGCGTGGCCCCGGCCGCGCCGCCCGCCAGACCGGTGCCGACGACGATGACCGTGTGCTTGCGGCGGTTGGCCGGGTTGACCAGCTTCGCCTCGAAGCGCCGGCGGTCCCAGCGCTCGGCGACGGGGCCGTCGGGGGCCTTGGTGTCGGTGAGGGGAGCACCGACGCGGTAGTGGAGGTATTCGCTCATCTCAGCTCACGACTCCTGTCAGGACGCCCACGGGCACGGCGATGAATCCGCAGGTCAGCAAGAGCGCCAGACCGACTGCGAGGACCTTGAGCACCCGCTCGCGGCGCGGCGAGCCCACCCCCAGCGTCTGGGCGGCGCTCCAGAAGCCGTGACGGATGTGCAGGCCGAGCGCGAGCATCGCCACGATGTAGAAGGCACTGACGTACCAGCGGTCGAAGGAGGCGACGAGGTTCTCGTACGGCCGGCCCTGCTGGGCGTTGGGGTTCACGGTGAGGGTGGTGAGGTCCAGGATGTGCCAGACGATGAACAGCCCCACGATCACCCCGCCCCAGCGCATGGTGCGCGTCGCATAGCTCGCCCGGGGCCGCTTGTGGGCGTATTTGGCCGGGCGCGCGGCGATGTCGCGGCGGCTGAGCTGGTACGCCGCCACCCCGTGCAGGACGACGGACGCGCTCAGCACCACCCGTGCCGTCCACAGGAACCACTCGCGGTGCAGGAACGGCTCGCCGACGGTGCGGATCCAGTGCCCGTAATGGTTGAACTCCCCGGCCCCGAAGAACACCTTCAGATTGCCCATCATGTGGGCGACCAGGTACGCCAGCATGACCAGACCGGTGACGGCCATGACCGCCTTCTTGCCGACGGTCGAGCGCCACACGAAGCCGATGAGGGACGGAGACCGGTCCGTCCGGGTCGCGAGTGCCATGACAACCGACGGTAGGCGGGCTCTTTCCATACGTCCAAGACATGGTGGCGCTGGTTTCCATAGGCTCCCCCTATCTATCCTGCGATGGTGCAACTCCAGCAGCTTCGCTACTTCGCCACCGTCGCCGAGGTCCGGCACTTCACCCGCGCCGCCGAGGCGCTGCACGTCGCCCAGCCGTCGCTCTCCCAGCAGATCCGCGCCCTGGAACGGGAATTGGGCGCCGAGCTCTTCCACCGCGCCCGGGGCAACATCACCCTCACCGACGCGGGCGAGGCGCTGCTGCCGCTCGCCCGACGCGTGCTCGCGGACACCGAGACGGCCCGCCGCGAGGTGCAGGAAGTCGCCCAGCTGCGCCGTGGCCGGGTCCGGCTGGGCGCACCGCCGAGCCTGTGCGCGAGCCTGGTTCCGGATGTCCTGCGCACCTATCACGCCCGGTTTCCCGGCATCGAGCTGCACGTGGACGAAGGCGGTTCACAGGACCTCGTGCGCCGTCTCGCCGACGGCGGTCTCGACCTCGCACTGATCATCACCCCGCTCGGTGTGGGCGCCCCGGCCCTGGCGACGACCGAGCTCCTCCACGAGGACCTGGTCGTGGTGTCGTCCCCCGCCGCCCCGGCCCCCGTCCGGGGCCGCAGCATCCGGGTGGAGCAGCTGCGGGACCTGCCGATGGTGATGTTCCGGCGTGGCTACGACCTGCGCGAGATCACCACCGCCGCGTGCCGTGCGGCGGGCTTCGAACCCTCCTTCACCGTCGAGGGCGGCGAAATGGACGCCGTCCTGGGTTTCGTCCGTGCCGGTCTCGGTCTCGCGGTCGTCCCCGGCATGGTCGCGGCCCGCTCCGGCCTGCGGGTCACCCCCTTCGAGGGCGAGCGCATGCGCCGGACCGTGGCAGTCGCCCACCGCAAGGACGCGCCACCCCCACGCGCGGCCCGCGAGCTGCGCCGCGTACTGCTGGAGCACCTGGGCGCGGCGGCGGACGAGCAGCCCTGCGGGTCCTGACGGGTCGCGGCCCGGTGCGGGGCCGCCCGGCTCAGGTCAGCTCAGTTCGGCGTTGACGATCGCGCGGAGCGCGGCGAGGTGGGAGCGGTAGGCCGCCCGGCCCTCCTTGGTCAGGCGCAGCCACACCCGCTGCCGCGTGTCGCGCACGGCCCGGCGCTGCTCGACGTAGCCGGCGTCCGACAGGACCGTGACGTGCTTGCTCAGTACGGACGGGCTCACGCCCAGCGTGTCGCGTATCGTCGCGAACTCGATCTCCTCGACGGCGTCGAGCGCGGCGCAGATCCGGAGCCGGTTCGGCGCGTGGATCGTCTCGTTGAAGCCGTCCTCGGGAGCGGTCACTCTGCGGGTATGCCCTTCTTGCGGGAGTTGTTTCCAAGTATCAGGATGCCTCCTCCGGTGAGCAGCGCCGCAGGCACCCATACCCAAGGCATGTCGGCCTGGCGGTCCACGGTGAGGGCGGCGACGTACATCACGAGGCCGATGACCGCGCCGCCGGCCGCCTGGCGACCCGCCTCCGGAGTGACCCGGTGCAGGACGCCCATCCTGCGCGCCTGCACGAACACGAAGGTCATCATGCTCACGAACAGGACGCCCACGGCCGTGATGTCGAGCGGGTCGGGCAGCATATTGGTGAGGAATATCGCGACCACGAACGCGGAGAGCGTCGGGTGGTACCAGCGCCCGGGCGCGATCGCCCCGACCGCCGCCTGGGCCGCCTCGGCCAGCGCCAGGGACTGGGCGGCGCTTTCCCGCGTGGGCATGGACGGCCTGGACGACCGTGAGAGCTCATCAGTTGCCATGACGGAAAGTGAAGCACGCTGTTTCCGTCATGGCAACTGGACATTTTCCGTTGTGGAAAACGTGGCGACGAGCCCGACATCACCCGCCCCACATCACCTGCCCCGCCTCCACCCCCACGAACGCCGCACCCACCCCGCACACCACACTGCCCACCGCGTTCAGCGCCGCGTAGCCCCGCGCACCGTCCTCGGCGAGGCGCAGCGTCTCGTACGAGAACGTCGAATACGTCGTCAGCGCACCGCACAGCCCCGTCCCCACCAGCAGCCGCCACCGCTCGTCCGGCATCGCGCCGGTCAGCGCGCCGAGCACGAAGCAGCCCACCACGTTCACCACGAACGTGCCCCAGGGGAAGACCGAGTCGTGCCGGGACTGCACGAAGCGGTCCGTGAGATAGCGCAGTGGGGCGCCGGCCATGGCGCCGGCGATGACGAGGAGCCAGTTCACGCGGGCGTCTCCCGGCCACGGCCCTTGTAGTGCAGCACCTCGACCTCGTCGAGAGTGACCAGGCCCTCGCCGACCAGCTCCCCCAACACGGGCAGGAAGGCCCGCACACGCTCCTCGGTGTCGACGATGACGACGGCCACCGGCAGGTCCTCGCTCAGGGACAGCAGCCGTGAGGTGTGGATGAGCGACGAGGCTCCGAAGCCCTCGATGCCGCGGAAGACGCTGGCCCCGGCCAGGCCCGCCGCGTGGGCACGGTGGACGATCTCGGAGTAGAGCGGGCGGCGGCCGGAGCCGGCGTACGTGTCGGACTCGCCGATGAGGACCGTGACGCGCAGGGCCTTGCCGTGCAGCCTCATCACGCCCTCCGCAGGGCGATCAGCCGACGGGTCGCCGCGGCCGTCGCCCACACCGCCGCCAGCGCGGCGAGCAGCGTCGCCGCCAGGTAGGCCAGACCGGTGCCCACCCGCCCGTCATCGGCCAGTTGCCGGATGTCCACCGCGTACGTGGAGAACGTCGTGAAGCCGCCCAGCACCCCGGTGCCCAGGAAGGGCCGCGTCAGCCGGTGCGGCGTGCCCAGCTCGGCAATGGTCACCAGCAGCACCCCGATCAGCGCGCAGCCCACCACGTTGACCAGCAACGTCGTCCAGGGAAAGGCGCCGGGCGCCGTCGGCCACAACAAGGCCGCACCGTAACGGGCCGCGGCTCCCGCCCCACCGCCGAGGGACACCGCGCAGACGACGGGCCACTGCGAGTGCGGAGCGCGGCGCCGCGGAGGCGTCCGCGTGGCGCGGTCCGCCGTCGCTCCCGGCCGTGCCGCGCCCGTCGTGCCCATCGCGTCAGGCTAGCCCACGCCCATCCCGGCGCCCGTTCCCACGCCGCTCACCCCGCTACCCGCCCCGACACCGCCGCCAGACAGGCCTCCGCCCGGTCGGCGTCCATCAGCCACTCCTGGTAGTCCGCGGGATCGGCGAAGCCGTTGACGTAGCGGCGGGCGAGTTCCGGGTGCTGGGCGGCCGCGGCCAGGACGTGCTGGACGTGGTCCGGCAGCGGGGCGTCCAGGACCATGTTGGTGAAGGCGGTGGCGTGCCGGGCGTGCTCCCACCAGCCGGCGAACGTCTCGTGCATCCACGCCCGGTCGAAGGGCCGCTCGTCCCGCGCCAGGATGGAAGCCAGATAGCGGTCCGCGCAGCGCGCCGCGTTGTTGGAGCCCTGCCCGGTCACCGGGTCGTTGAGCACGACCGCGTCGGCCATGCCCAGGACGTACGAGCCCGGGGCGACCTCCGCGACCGGGTGCCGCACCACCGGGACCAGGCTTCCGGTCAGCAGGGCGCCGGCGTCGGTCGGCGCGGCGTCCGCGCACAGGTCGTACTCCCAGGGCGCGTACGAGCGCAGCAGCTGCCGCGACCGTTCCAGTGCCGCACCCGGGTCCGGGACGTCGCCCCAGCAGTCGAAGGGGCCGCCCGGACGGCCTTCCCACAGCAGGATGTCGCACGGCCCGGAGGCCGTCAGCGCGGGCAGGACGAAGAACTCCCCGACCCCCGGGAACGCGTACATGCGCAGATAACCTGGCGGCGGCGTCGGATCCGGCCGGGTGCCGTGCACGTACACGCAGGCCAGCGCGCGCTGCGGGGCCTGGAACGGGCTGTGCCGCTCGTCGCGCCCGAAGATCTCCCCCAGTGGTCCGTGCCCCGAGGCGACGACCGTCAGGTCATGGCCCGCCGCCACGTCCGACAGGTCCTCCGCGGTGATCTTCCGGTACTCCACCCGGCCGCCGCGCTCTTCGAAGAGCTCCAGCCACCGGGAGGTCTTCACCCGCTGGTCGACGGAGCGGGCCGGTTCGTCGAGGGCGCCGGAGATGGCCCGCTCCGGGGCAAGCACCCCCGGGGGATCGGTGGGGCTGATGCGCACTCCGTCGATCCGTGGCGTCTGCTCGTCCCACAGGTTCAGGCCCAGCTCGCGCTCCAGGGCGAGTGCCGGACCGTACATCAGCTGCGTGGACATGACCCGCCCGCCGCGGACCTCCTCGGGCGTGCGGGCGGAGACCACGGTCACCTCGTACCCCGCCGCCCGCAGCCCCAGGGCCAGTTGCAGCCCCGCCTGTCCGGCGCCGACGATCGCGATTCTGCGCATGGTTGCCTCCGAAAGCCGGTTCCCGTGGCCCGCCCCCGTTGTAACCGCCCACCACGCGCGCTGTACAGACGGCACGCACATGCCGGGCCGGCCGTCACCCCCGGGCCGTGCGGCGCTCCGGCGGGGTCGGTCCCGGACCACCTGGCGTTCCGTCCGTCACCCACGAATCATCAGACGCCCCGTTTGGCAGGAAACCAGCGCTTCCAGCGCGTACGGCTGGGCAGTCTCCTGGCCGGTCACCCTCCGCCGTCGAGAGCGGAGCCGCCGCCCGCCAGGGCCGGCCGACGGCCGCACTCGAACCAGGGAGGCACACGATGTCGAAGCAACCCCAGCCGCCCGGCCCGGTGACGCCCCGCGCGCCCTCGCCGCGGCACCAGCGGGCGAGGATGCTCGACCGGGTCGAGGAACGGCTGCGCGGCCTCTTCGACGAGGAACACCGCCTGTGGCGCACCGCCGATGCCCGTGGCGCCGGGCTGATCGAGTCGCTGGCCGAGCTGGTGACCGCGGGCGGGGACCGGGCCCGTCCGACCGTCTTCCTCACCGGCTATCTCGCGGCCGGCGGCGATCCGGACGCCACCGCCGCCGTCGACACCGCCGTGGCCCTCGAACTCCTCGACACCTGCACCCTCATACGCGCCGATGTCCGCGACAACGCCGCCCTGCGCAGGGGTATCCCCACCCTGCACGCCGGCCGGGCCGCCGAGCACGAGCACAGCGGCTGGGCGGGCGACTCCCGGCGCTTCGGCGAATCCACCGCCACACTCGCCGGCGACCTCGCCCTCGCCCACGCGGACCGGCTCGTGGCCCGGTTGCCCGCCGAGGCGTGGCAGATCTGGGACGAACTGCGGGTCCAGCGAGCGATCGGCGCGTACACGCACGAGGCCATGGCCGCCGAGTACCTCGAGGACCCCTGGCCCGGCCACTGCGTGTCCGGCTGCGACCGCGGTTGCGCGGCCGGCTGGTACGCCCTGCGCCACCCGCTGCGCCTGGGGGCGGCCCTCGCCGGCCGCGCCGACCTCGACGCCCCGTACGACGGCTACGCCCGCCCGCTGCACGCCGCGTGGCGGCTGCGCGGTTTCCTCGACGGAGGCCCGGAATTCGCCTGGGACGCACAGCTGCTGCGCGAGCTGCTGCTGGACCCCGAGGAACACGACGTCACCGAGCAGCTGATCGACGAGCTCGTCCGGCGGGCCCGCGACATCGCCGCCACCGCACCACTGGCGGACGGCTGGCGCGAGGAGCTGGCGGCCTTCGCCGAACGGGTGGCATCGCCGGAGGGATGACCGCACCGGCGGGCTTCGGCGGGCTTCGGCGGGGCAGGGCGGGTGCGGCGGTCGTCCCCCTCCAACAGTGGGGGAGCGCCCGTGACTAGTGGCCGGGAACGGCGATCGCCGTCACGATCAGGCCGTCGCGGACCAGCCAGCGGCCGTCGAAGCCGGACAGCCGGTTTCCGGTCGCCGCCAGGAGCGGATCCGGCGTCAGCAGCCGTGCGCGGAAGGTCTGCTCGGCCGGGTCCACCTCAATGACCGCGTCCTGGAAGTCCAGCCAGAGCCGGGTGAGCGGAAACCACGCCTTGTAGACGCTCTCCTTGGCACTGAACACCAGCCGGTCCCAGCACACATCGGGCCGCTCGGCGCTCAGCCGGGCCAGCCAACCGTGCTCCTCCGGGCGGGTCACCAGCTCCCGCACGCCGCCGTTGGGCAGCGGCGCGTTGGGCTCCGCGTCCAGCCCGATGGTCAGTATGTCGGCGCTGCGCGCGACGGCCGCCGCGCGGTAGCCGGCGCAGTGCGTCATGCTGCCGACGATGCCGGAAGGCCACTGGGGGGCTCCGCGCTGCCCGGGAACGATGGGGCCGGGGGCGACGCCCAGCCGGCCCAGAGCCGTCCGGGCGCAGGCCCGCACCGTGGTGAACTCCCTGCGCCGCTTCTCCACCGCCCTGGCGATGAGCGCCTCTTCCTCGGGGAACAGCGTGGGCGTCGCGTCCGCGCCGCCGGAGACCGGGCCGTCGAAGGCGGGATCGTCGAAGGACTCGGCGGATTCGATCGGTGACGTCAGCAGGGCGCCAATCATTCTCGCCAGTCATCCCCATGGTCGAAGAGGCCGAATTGCCTGTACGAAAGGAACCCTGCCAGCCGGGAAGCCAATGGGGAAACCCCTATTGCTGTTGATCAGCCCACACTCGACACCCATTCGGCTCATATCGGGGTCACCCGGTCGCTTCACGGACGAAACCTTTGTGATTCCCGCACGTTGATCCGGGCTCCCGGCCGTCACCGACCGGGTGCTCGTCCCGTACGTCCAAGCAAAGGTGTCTCCCATGTCACGAATCGCCAGGGCAGCAGTCGTCACCGCCGCTGTGGGCGCCACTCTCGCCGGCGTCGCCGGCGGTGCGGTCGCCGACTCCGGAGCCAAGGGTGTGGCCGCGGGTTCCCCGGGTGTCATCTCGGGCAACGTCATCCAGGTCCCGATCCACATCCCGATCAACCTCTGCGGCAACACCATCGACATCGTCGGGCTGCTCAACGCCGCATCCGGCAACGTCTGCATCAGCGGCTGACGTCTGTCGAACACAGTCGATCCACGGCTTCCGGGACGCCCCCGCCCCGGAGCCGTTCCTGAGCGCATGGCGCCCCCGGCCCACAGCCGGCGGGCGCCATGCGCCTTTCACCGGCGCCCCCTTCGGCCTCCGCTCGGCCGCACGTAGGATCTTTCCCCACAACTGCGGCGGGCGGGGCGGGGACGCATGGGCGAGCGCGACGGCATCGAGAACACGATCACGGGCGGTACGTTCCTGGGCCCGGTCGTGCAGGCGCGGGAAGTCCACCTGCACCGGCCCATGGCGACAAGGGCACCACGGCTCCTGGGTCCGGCGCCCGACGTGTTCGTCGACCGCACACCGGTCTTCGCGGCCCTCGCGCGCGCGTCCGCCGAACGGGCCGTGCGCGACGCGCCCCTGATCGTGACGGTCACAGGCCTGCCCGGCATGGGCAAGACGGCCACCGCCCTGCGCTGGCTGCACCAGCTGGGCGCCGACTTCCCCGGCGGCCACCTCCAGGACGACATGAGCCCGCAAGGCCCCCTCAGGCCGCGCGACCCGGCCGCCGTACTCGAAGGCTTCGTCCGGGAACTGTCGCACCGTCAGGAGCGAGCCGACTCGCCCCGGCCCACCGACCTGGACGGGCTGGCGGCACACTACAGATCACTGACGGCGGACGCGCCCACCTTGGTGTTCCTGGACAACGTGGTGAGCGCCGCCCAGGTCCGCCCCCTGCTGCCGGGCCACCCCGGGAGCGTGCTCGTCGTCACCAGCCGATTCCCGCTCACCGGCCTGCGGGCCTCACACCCGCGAGCGCTGAGCGTCCACTTGGACGCCCTCGACGAGGGGTCCGGCGCCGAGTTGTTCCACGCGGTGACGGGACGGCCGGACGCACTGGACCGGCCGGCGCTGGAGGACGTCCTGCGGGCCTGCGCCGGACTGCCGCTGGCCGTGAGGATCGCGGGCGCGCGCGTGGGTGAACTGCTCGAGACGGGGGAGGATCCCGCGGAGCTCGCCCGCGAACTCGTCGACCGCCGCACCCGCCTGGAGGCGCTCACCGTGCCCGACGACCTCTCCGTCGCCCAGGTCTTCGACGCCGTGTACGACTCCCTCGCCGAGGGCCCGGCAGAGCTCTACCGCGCCCTGGGGCTGCACCCCACACCGGAGTTCTCCCGTGAGCTCGTACGCCGGCTCGCCCGGGCGGAGGACGACGTACGGACGCTCGTACGGGAGCGGCTGCTGGAACCGGCCGGTGACGGGCGGCTGCGCATGCACGGACTCGTTCATGACCACGCGCGCACCGCGGCCGATGGCGTCGAAGCGCGCACGGCCGACCGGTCCGTGGACCGGTCCCGCGAGCGGTACGTCGACCAGTACGTCGAGTGGTACCTGGAACGTGCGGCGGCCGTCGAGTGGCAGACCTCCGAGCGCTGGCGCTACGGGCCGCTGTTCGCGCGGCCCGAGCGTCTGCGGGAGGTCTTCGCCGGCGCCGACGAGGCCCTGGACGCCATGGAAGCGGACCGCGTCAACGTGGTGGCGGTCGCGGAGCTGGCGCACACCACCGGGCGCCATGCTGCGGCGTGGCAGCTGTGCGAGGCGCTGCGCGGCTTCTTCTTCCGGCGCAAGTACCACGCGGACTGGGTGGCCGTGTGCCTGACGGGAGTCAGGGCAGCGCAACAAGGCGACGACCCCATTGCCGTGGCGCGCATGCACCTGGAGCTGGCCTTCGCCTACGCCGACCGCGACGACGACACCGACACCGCGCCCGCCCGCGACCACTACGACCAAGCCCTGGCCCTGGCCTGCGCCATCGGGCACGCGCGTACCGCGTCCTCGGCCCTGGAGGGCCTGGGCCTGCTGGAGCTGCGTGCCGGTCGGCCGCAGGCCGCAGCGGACCACTTCCGGCGCGCGGTCGACGCACTGGAGGACATCGACCACCCACGCGGCCGCGCCCTGCTGACGTTCCACCTGGGCCGCGCCCTCGGCGCCGACCGCCGCCATGCGGAGGCGGCCGGGCTGCTGCTGCGAGCCCGCGCACTGTTCGCCGCGCTGCCCGACCGCTTCAACGAGGCCAAGTCCCTGTGGCACTACGCCCAGGCCCGCCTGCGCGCCGACCGGCCGGACGAGGCCCTGGCCCCCCTGAACGAGGCCGTCACCCTCATCCACGCCTGCGGCGCACTCAAGGAAGAAGCCGACATCCTTCTGCTGCGCGGAGACGTACTGGCGACCGGGGGCCGGCAGGAGGCCGCAGAGGCCGACTGGCGGGCGGCACTGGAGCTGTACGTCCGAGTGGGCGGAGCGGGAGGGGAGAGCGCCGGGGCGAGGGCGGCGCGGGAACGCCTGGGCTAGGGGACGGGTTTGAGAACAAGGGACGGTCAAACAGTGGAAGGGCGGGTCACGGGAGCACTCCCTGATCCCCCTCCAGAGCGAGCCGCCCCGCAAGAACCCCGTCGGCGATGTCGACGTCGACAATGACGGCGCCGCCCCTGTCCCTGCGTTCGTCCCCCAGTCCGGCGTAGAGCACCGACGCCGCAACCGCCGCGGTCGCTCCCGCTCCGGCCACCGCCTCAGCCGCGTCCCACCGTGCCCCCCATCGCGCCCCCTCGCGCGTGAAGGCGACACAGTCCCTCGCTCCCGGACCGCCGGCGAAGGCCGCCAGCCGGCATCCGGGATACCGCCGGAAGAGCCGTTCGGCGGCCTCCCTGCCGGACTCGCCGGGCGCCGGCGGCCGGGCCACGATCACATCGGCCGTGCGGGCCCAGCGGGGGTCGGGCTCGCCCTCCGCCGCCACGAGGTGCGGGTCGGGCAAGTGCCCGGTCACGGAGCCCTGGAACTCTGCAGGGTGGCGCCGCACCGACACCCGCCCACCGCCGCCGGCCGCGACGGTGACGTACATGGCCGGAGGCACCGGTTCGTACCGTTCGGCGGGAAGCGGCAGCGGCAGTGCGATGGGCCGGGGAACGGCCGGCCGGTCCGGCTCGTTCAGCTCCATCCGCGCGTAGTACAGGCGGCGCAGCAACGCGGCCGACCGCATGGGCCGGGACGTGACGAGTGCACCGATGCCGGCCAGCCGTTCGTCACCGGGCTGCGCGGCCATGGCACGCCGCACCTGCTCTTCGAGCGGCTCGTAGGGGCTGACGCGCGGTAGCGCCGCCCCCAGCCGCTCCATGGGCGAACCGGCGGCCACCACGGCCTCCCCGAAGGCGCCCAGCAGGCCGGGAACGCCGAGCGCGGCGCCGTAGAGGGTCAGCGAGCCGTGGTCACCGATGAAGGCGTCGGCAGCCACCAGCGCCGCCTTCCAGGCGTCGGTCTCCGGCTGGGGGAGCAGGAGACCGGCGCGCAGGAACGGAGCCAGCCAGGAGCGGACCTGCCAACCGCTGTGGCCGAACCAGACGTTGGGGTGCACGGCGGCGACGACGCGATAGCCGTCGACGGGCAGCTCGGCGAGGGCCCGGCGGACGATGTCCATGTTCGCGCCGAGGAGGGAGTGCGGCCCCCAGGTGGAGGTGAGCACGATCAGCCTCTGGCCGGGCCGCAGCCCGAAGGCGGCGCGGTACTCGTCACGGAAGGGAAGGCTGGCGCGGAGCCGGTCCATGCAGGGGTCTCCGGCGACGACGGAGATCGGTACGGCTTCGGGGCAGCCCCGGCGCAGGCGTTCGCGCTGTTCGTCGTGGGAGAGGACGATGGCGGAGGGGATCAGCCGGCCCTCATGAGTGAGCCACTCGGCATCGAGCCCAAAGGCTTCCGGGCTTCCGGGCTTCCGGGCTTCCGGGCTTCCGGGCTTCCGGGCTTCCGGGCTTCCGGTGCAAGTATTTATTGTATCCAGCGCCGTGGGGAGCGCCAACGAGAGGTGCGTTGATCTCCTGCAGTTCGCCGCCCCGGCTGCTGCTCACCGCCAGGTCGAACTTCTGCCGCTTGGCCTCCTCCCAGGAGATGCAGGGCAGTTGGCGCGCGGCGGCGAACTCCCGTATCCCGGCGTCGAACGCCGACGAGCCCGTGCAGGCGAAGACGATGTTTATTCGGCTGTCTCCCTCGAATGGCGAGAGGAGGTCCAACAGCCGTGTCGCGGACGTGACGTTGTGGATGACGCCCAGCACGGTGTGAGAGGGCGACGCGGTGGCCCACTGTGCGGCGTCGTCCCGCAGCAGGAGGTGCGACGGACGGGAGGTTCCTGCGTCCGGCACCGCGTCCTCGCTCTCTCCCGACGGCCTTTCATGGCCCGAGCTCCGTAAACCTCGCGCCTCGAGGCTCAGGGGGGCGTGCGCCAGGGCGCCGCACCATCCGCCTGACGATACCCGCCACACCTGGCGACTGGGCGGCGACTCCATTGCGCAGTACGATCATTACGTTGCGTATATATGCACGTACTAGGGGGAGTGCGGGCAAGGGGGGCGGTCATGGGGGCTGGTGGTTCGGCTTCGGAAAGGGCGCAGGAGGCGCGGCGGCACGAGCGCGAGCTGCGCGAGCAGCTGCGCGCCGCGCAGCGGGAGGCCCGGCGGTGGGAGGCGGCGAGCGAGGGCGAGCGGAAGGTGGCCGCCCAGCTGCTGATGCTCACCCGGCGCGGCTGGCGGTTGCTCGTGGACCGGCGGTGGCCCGGTACGCGCGCGGCCAACGTCGACATGCTGCTGGTGGGGCCCGGCGGCGTCTTCGTCATCGACGTCAAGAACTGGCGCGCGGCCCCCGAGGCGGGCGACGGCCATCTCACGGCCGGCCGGCAGCGGCGGGACGGAGAGATCGGCAAGCTGCTGGCGGTGACGCGGGTGGCGGAAGGGGCCCTGGCGACGCTGGGCCTGTCACCGGTGGCCGTGCAGCCGCTGATGGTCTTCGCGGGCCGCTCCTTCAGCGGCACGCTGGGCAGGGTGCGGCTGCTGGGCGAGCGGGAGGTGGGCCCGGCCCTGATCGCCGAGCGCACCCGGCTGGGCCCGGCCATGGTGCGGGCGATAGCCGACCACATGGAGCAGGTCTTCCCGGCGTACGAGGCCTCGTACGTACCCGCCGAGCGCACCGGTGCGAAGCCGTCCGCCTCCTGTGCGCCCTGCGCGTCCTCCGTCTCCTCGGTGTTCCCGCAGCCGGAGACGCTTTTCGACATAGACGGCCTGCGGGACGCGGCCATGGACGCCGCCCGCAGAGGGCCCATCGAGCAGTGGATGACGTTCCTGCACCCCGACCAGGTCGCCCTGGTGCGGCGCAACTGGGCCGGCCCGGCGCGTGTGACCGGCCCGGCGGGCACCGGCAAGACCGTGGTGGCACTGCACCGCGCCGCCCACCTCGCGCAGCGCACGACCGGGCGCATCCTGTACGTGACCTTCGCGAGCAACCTCCCCCGGGTGCAGAGCACGTTCCTGCGCACCATGTCGCCGGCCGTCGTCGACCGGGTCGAATTCCGCAGCCTGCACTCCTGGGCCCGGAAGTTCCTCTCCGAGCGCGGCATCACCCACCGGCTGCACGGCGGCCGGGCGGAGGACGCCTTCAGCCGCGCCTGGATGCGCTACGGCCGGGGCAGCGTCCTGTCCGTGCTCGATCCCTCCCCGCGCTACTGGCGCGAGGAGATCGACTGCGTCATAAAGGGCCGCGGGATCACCCGCTTCGAGGAGTACGCGACCCTCAGGCGCCACCGGCGCCGCACCAACCTCCGTCGCCCGCACCGCGAGGCCGTGTGGACCCTGTACGAGGAGTACGAGCGGGTCCGCGCCGAGCGCGGGGTGCACGACTTCAACGACATCCTCAGCCTCGCCCTGGCCGAGGCCCGCGCGAGGCCGGGCCGTTCACCGTACGCGGCGGTCATCGCCGACGAGGTGCAGGACCTCACCCTGGTCGGCGTGTGCCTCCTGCACGCCCTCGTCGGTGACGCCCCCAACGGCCTGTTGCTGGTCGGCGACGGCCAACAGGCCGTCTACCCGGGCGGCTTCCGGCTGTCCGACGCGGGAATCGACGTACGCGGCGACCGAGGCCAGGTCCTGCGCACGAACTACCGCAACGCCAAGCAGGTCCTCGACGCGGCCCTGGCCGTGGTGGCGGAGGACGCCTTCGACGACATCGACGGCACCCGCATCGCCGGCATCCGCGACGTCGACCTCACCTACCACGAAGGCCAGGTCGTACGGTCGGTCTCCCGGACCCCCGCCGAACAGGACGCGGCGCTCCTGGGAGCCCTCCGCACCCGTGGCGAGGCCAGCTGGCCCGACTCCGCCCTCCTGTGCCGCTCCAAGCGCGAGACGGACCACTACCGCCGCCTCCTCGCCCACGCGGGCATCCCCCAGTGCTCCCTGGAGCGCTACGACGGCCATCCGGTGCCGGGCGTGAAACTGGGCAGCTACCGCCGCGCCAAGGGCCTGGAGTTCAAGCACGTCTACCTCCCCGACCACACCCTCACCCACCCCTGCACCTCCGCCGACGAAGACATCACCCGCGAGCGCGACGAGCTCTGCCGCACCCAGCTCTTCGTGGCCATGACCCGAGCCCGGGACACCCTCTGGCTGGGTGCGGTCGTCAGGGCCACCGAGAGCTGAAGCGGGGCAACAAAAACGCCCCTCCCGAAGGGAGGGGCGTGCACGATGGGGAGAGCGCCCCCGGCAGGACTCGAACCTGCGGCCAAGCGCTTAGAAGGCGCCTGCTCTATCCACTGAGCTACGGGGGCCGGTGTGTGCGGCGGTCGCGGACGGCTGAAGCCCCGGGCTCGGTGGTGCCGTGACCTTGCCGGGGACAAGGATAGGGCTCCGCGTACCTCGTCCCGGTTGCTTCACCTCCGTAACACGATGTGGAGGTTCGGTGAAGCGGTCCTGATAATCGCAGGCAGGTGCGATTTTCGCATCGTTTTTGACGTCTCAGGCGGCGGGTGTTGTGTACTCGTTATGCCTGGGCCTCTTGCGCCACGCCTCGCGCGCCAGGGGCTATACGCTTCAAAAACACCCCAGAATTGGGCATTCTTCACGTGTGGCGACCTTGGACGTACGGCCCCGACTGCTTGACGCGCTGTCCGCACTGCGTGACCGCGTGGACGCCGCACGCTTCCCGCTCCCCCTTCCCGGCGCCGCCCGCGCCCGCCGAAACCGTGCCGAGCTCCTGGCGCAGCTCGACGACTACTTGGTGCCCCGGCTGTGCGCCCCCGAAGCGCCGTTGCTGGCGGTTGTCGGGGGGTCCACGGGGGCCGGCAAGTCCACGCTGGTCAACTCACTGGTGGGGCGTCGGGTCACTGAAGCGGGCGTGTTGCGGCCGACAACTCGCATGCCAGTTCTGGTGTGCCATCCAGACGATCACCACTGGTTCGCCGGGGACCGTGTGCTGCCGAAGCTGCAGCGTGTCTGGGTACCGAACCAGGAAGCCGCCGCGGCGGCGTACGACGCGGAGACCATGGACGACGACGGGGTGGTCGAGGGCGGGGAGGAGGTGGCGGAGGACGAGCCGTTCGCCCTGCGGGTGGAGACCGACCGTTCCCTGCCGCGCGGCCTGGCCCTGCTCGACGCCCCCGACATCGACTCCCTCGTCGCCCGCAACCGTGAACTCGCCGCCGCCCTGATCTGCGCCGCCGACATCTGGGTCCTGGTCACCACCGCCACCCGGTACGCGGACGCGGTGCCCTGGCACCTGCTGCGCACCGCCAAGGAGTACGACGTCACCCTCGTCACCGTCCTGGACCGGGTGCCGCACCAGGTGGCCGTGGAGGTGTCCCGGCAGTACGACGCGCTGCTGGAGAACGCGGGCCTGGGCGACGTGCCCCGCTTCACCATCCCCGAGCTCCCCGAATCCGCAGGAGGCAGCGGACTGCTGCCCTCCACCGCCGTCGCGGGGCTGCGCGCCTGGCTCACCCAGCAGGCCGAGGACCCCGCCGCCCGGACCGTGGCGACCGCCCGGACCGCGCGCGGGGTGCTCTCCTCGCTGGGGTCGCGGCTGCCGGGGCTCGCCGGGGCCTCGGCCCTGCAGCACGCGGCGGCCGTACGGCTGCTGCAGCGCGTGGAAGATGCGTACGGGCGCGCACTGGAGCGCGTACGCCGGGAGCTCGCGGCGGGCGAGGCGCTCGCAGGCGACGCGCTCACGCACTGGCGCGGCTATCCCCGCGACAGCACGCCAGACGAGCTGCTCACCGCCCTCACCGGTTCCGTCATCGCGCTGCTCAGCTGTGCCGCGGACGCCGCCGACGAGGAGATCGCGGCGGCCTGCGGCAACGACCCGGTGGCCGAGGCGGCGCTCGCCCCCGGCGACCCGGACGGCGCCCGGGCCCGGATCGGGGTTGCCGTACGGCGCTGGCGGCGCTGCCTGGAGGAGATCGCGGAGGAAGAGGTGCGGGCCGCCGAGCGCGACCGGGGGCCCGAGAGCGAACGCACCGCCGCGCTGCTCGGAGCGGCGCTGCTGGGCGGCCGCCGGGTGGGCAAGGCGGGGGAGGGGCTGGCGGAGACGTTCGGTGCGCAGGGCGCGCTGCGGCTGCGGGACCGGGGCGGGCAGCTGCTGGCCCACTGCATCGAACAGGTTCTCGACGCCGAGCGGGACCGCAGGGCGGCCCCCCTCGAGGCCCTCGAGATGACCCCCGACCACCAGGTCGAGCTCATCGCGGCACTGTCCGTGCTGCAAAAGGAGAAGTGACCCCCGTGCCGTCAGCTGACGAAGTCAACCGCTTCTGGAACGACGGCCTGATCGCGCGCCGCGGCCGGCCGGAACGTCCCGCTCCGTACCCCGAACGCACGGCCCCGCCCGAGCACCCCCCGTCCCCCGCCGTGCCCCGGGTCGCGGCGTCGCCCTCGCCGGCGGGGCTGGTGCTGCGGCCCCGGCTCGACGCCCTGCGCGAGCTGGTCGGGCTGTCGCGGGCACGGCTGGACCGGCGCACGCTCGCCGAGGCGGGCCGGGTGCTGGACGAGGCGGCGGCCCGGCAGCGGTACGCGCTGGACATGACGGTGGTGGCCATCGCGGGGGCCACCGGCAGCGGCAAGTCGACGCTGTTCAACGCCCTCGCCCGGGCCCAGCTCTCGGAGGCGGGGGTGCGACGGCCGACCACCGCCCTGCCGATCTCCTGCGCGTGGACCGACCGCGCGGACGGCCTGCTGGACCGGCTCGGCATCCCCGCCCGCGCCCGTCGGCAGCCGGTACGCCCGTACGACCCGGCACTCAACGGGCTCGTCCTGCTCGACCTGCCTGACCACGACTCGGCGGCGGCAGGCCACCGGGAACAGGTGGACCGGTTGCTGGGGCTGGTGGACGCGGTGATCTGGGTGGTGGACCCGGAGAAGTACGCGGACGCCGTGCTGCACGAGCGCTATCTGCGCCCGCTGGCCGGGTACGCGGAGGTGACGTTCGTCGTGCTCAACCAGGTCGACCGGCTCTCCGAGGACGCCGCCGACCAAGTGCTGGACGATCTGCGGCGACTGCTGGACGAGGACGGTCTGGCGCTCGGCGAGCACGGCGAGCCGGGAGCCGCGGTACTGGCCCTGTCCGCGCTGACGGGAGCGGGCATCGGCGAACTGCGCGAGGCCCTGGGACTGTTCGTGGCCCGCCGGAACGCGGCGGAGCTGCGACTGACGGCCGACGTGGACGGCGTCTCGGCACGGCTGCGCTCGGCGTACGTCGCCGACGGCCGGCCGGGGCTGACGGAACGGGCGCGGCAGGAGTTCGAGGACCGGCTGGCCGAGGCGGTGGGCGCCCAGGCCGCGGGCCTGGCGGCGGAACGCGCCTGGCGCCGGGACGCCGAGCGGGCGTGCGGCACCTCGTGGAAGCGGCTGCGGTGCTGGACCGAGCGCGGCCGCGGCCGGGCCACGGGCGAGCTGGAATCCGCTGCCGCATCCTCCGCGCCTTCCGGCGCGGGTGCCGACGCCACCGGCCCCCTCACCCCGTCGCGGCGCCGAACGGCGTCGCGGCCCCTGGTCGAGCAGGCCGTGCGGGCCCTGGCCTACGAGGCGTCCGCCGGGCTGCCCGGCCCCTGGGCGCAGGCCGTCCGCGAGGCGGCGGGCCGCGGCGCGGAGGGCCTCGCGGAGGCGCTGGACGAGGTGGCCGCCGTGGCGGCCACGGCCGTGGTCACGGGCACGAGACGCGCGAGCATCGGCCTGACGGGCGGCCCGCGCACGGGCGTGGGCTGCGCCGACGGCGGCCGTACGGGCGTATGGCCCACCGGCGTCGGGCGGATGGCCGCGGGCCGTACGGGTGCCGCGCGGACGCGCGGGGGCACGCACGGGCGGGCGGTACGGCCCCGCTGGTGGGCGGCGGTCGCGGCGGGCCAGGGCGTGCTGTCGGCGCTGCAACTTCTGGGCGTGGCGTGGCTGGTGGGCCTGTTCATGGGCGAGTTCGGCGGGCCGTGGTGGGTGCCGGTCGCGCTGCTGGCGGGCGGCGGGCTGGGCGGTCCGCTGCTGGCGTGGTGCGGCCGGCTGGCCGCGCGGGGGCCGGCACGTGGGTACGGGCTGGAGACGGAGCGCAGGTTGCGGGGCGCCGCCGCGGGGTGCGGGCGGGCCCGGGTGCTGGAACCGGTGGCGGCGGAGCTGCTGCGGTACCGCGAGGTGCGGGCACAGTTCGTGATCGCGGCGGGGGAGGCGTAGCCGGGCCGCTCGGGGCTGGAGGGGGTCTGCGGGGCCTGAGGGGCCCGTGTGGGTGAGGGCGTTGTCCCCAACCGCGCTGCCGTCCACAGGCCTCAGCGGGCTCGGGCGATCGTCGGCACCATGAACGTCATCAGCCGATGGGGGAGGCGTTCCGGATGAACGAGACATTGGTGACGGTCGTGGGCAACGTGGCCACGCAGCCGGATTTCAGGGAGGCGGCGAACGGGGCGGCGGTCTCGCGTTTCCGCCTGGCCGCGACGGTGCGCCGCTGGGACCGGCAGCGGGAGGAATGGGCGGATGCGTACACGAGCTTTTACACAGTGTGGGCATGGAGGGCCCTGGCGGGGAATGTGGTCGGGTCGGTGACGGTAGGCGAACCGCTCATCGTCCAAGGAAAGTTGCGAATTCAGGAGCAGGAGCGCGACGGAAAGCGTTGGGTGTCGGCGGACATTGACGCCGTGTCCATCGGGCACGACCTGGCGCGCGGCACCTCGGCATTTCGCCGGGTGTCCCCGGCCAGGCCGCTGCCGCTCGAGCCGGTGCGCATGGCGAGCGCGGATCCGGGCCCCGGCCGGGGTGCATCCGGCGGTCAACCGCCTTTGAGAGGCCGGGTCCAGACCGTTCCTCAGCCGCTGTCCGAGGCCCCTCCGCGACCTTCGCCCCAGGTCCCGGCTTCGGCGGGACCGCCGCCGCCCGTCCCGGCGGGAGCGGTCGGGGCTGATGCCGCGTCGGACGGTGAGCCGGACGCGGCTGCGGTCTCGGGGGTTACGGCGGTCGCCGTCCTCTGAAATGGGGCATTTGTCCCGGCGATTTATCGATAATGCGGAGTCGAGTACGCCTATGCGATAACGATTCCGATTCGGATCGGTTGTGCGCAGGCATCTGTGGGGATGGTGTTGCGCTCGCTCCTTAAGATCCCGTCCATAGCAACGGGGGCTCCTGAGTTTTGAGTTGCCCGGTGGGGCGTGTCCGGAACGGTCTGCACCTGATCTTCGCGCGGACGCGTCCGCCCGAAAGGAAATCCATGAACTCTGTAAAGAGGCGGGGCGCTGCCCGCCTTGCGTCGGCGATCCTGGCGACCGGTCTGGCCGTCGGCGGCACCCTCGCCCTGGTGGGCCCGGCGGCCGCGGACGAGGCGCCGCAGAACCAGGGGGGCGTGACCGCCACGCTCGGCCGCATCACGGCCGGCGGCGGGGCCATGGTGCAGGACCGGCGCAAGACCGGGGACATCATGGCGGGCCTGTTCGAGATGAAGGTCGACGGCGGCGGCACGCTGCAGACCTACTGCATCGACATCCTCACCAACACCGTCGACGGCGCGAAGTACAAGGAGACGGGCTGGGACGAGTCGTCCCTGCACAACAACGCCAACGCGGGCAAGATCCGCTGGATCCTCCAGCACTCCTACCCGCAGATCAACGACCTGGCCGCGCTCGCCAAGGCGGCGGGCACGGACAAGCTGGACGTGAACGCCGCGGCCGCCGGCACCCAGGTCGCCATCTGGCGCTACTCGGACAACGTCAAGGTCGACGCCAAGAACCCGGCGGCCGAGAAGCTCGCGGACTACCTCACCAAGAGCGCCGAGAGCGTCGAGGAGCCCAAGGCGTCCCTGAAGCTCACCCCGCCGGCGGTCTCCGGCAAGTCCGGCCAGCGCATCGGCCCGGTCACCGTCCACACCAACGCGGGCAGCGTCACGGTCGCCCCCTCCGGTGACACCACCGCCAAGAAGGTGCAGGTCGTCGACAAGGCAGGCAAGCCGGTCGCCTCGACCGTCAACGGCGGCGAGATCTTCTTCGACGTGCCGGCCGGCACCCCTGACGGCTCCGCCTCGTTCAAGGCCACCGCCGCCACCAAGGTCCCCGTCGGCCGCGCCTTCATAGGCGACCACACCAAGACCCAGACGATGATCCTGGCCGGCTCCAGCGAGAGCACCGTCTCCGCCACCGCCACCGCGAACTGGGCGACCAAGGGCGCGATACCGGCCCTGACCGCCAAGAAGAGCTGCGAGAAGGGCGGTGTGGAGATCACCGCCGACAACAAGGGCGACCAGCCGTTCACCTTCGAGCTGGAGGGCAAGAAGCACACCGTCAAGCCCGGCGGCTCCGAGACCACCCTGGTGAAGGTCGGTGAGGACCAGGCCTACAAGATCACGATCACGGGCCCGAACGGCTTCTCCAAGACGTTCTCCGGCATCCTCGACTGCAAGACCGCCGAGACCGGCACCACCGGCGGCTCGGGCACCACGGGCGGCACCGGCAAGCCCTCCGCCTCCCCCAGCGTCCCGGCCGGTGGCTCCGGCGGCAGCACCGGCTCGACCGGCTCCACCACCGGCGGTGACCTGGCGAACACCGGCAGCAGCAGCGCCACGCCCACCATCGCCGGTGTGGCGATAGCCCTCATCGTGGCCGGCGGCGGCGCCGTCTTCCTCCTGCGCCGCAAGAAGAGCACCGAACAGTAGGCGGGGCGGGCCGGCGCCACCGGCCCCACCTCAGGAAAGACCCGACGCGTGACGCCTCGCGTACGGCCGGTGACCGGGAATGTCCTCCGGTTACCGGCCCGTCGGCCCTAACGCGTTTCCGCCCAGGGCTTCCCGTACGGCAAGATGGGGTGTATCTGCCCTCACGCGGCGGAGCCGCACATTGGCCCTTCTCGATTGCCGGACGGTTTCTCTTGGCTGAGTACATCTACACCATGCGCAAGACGCGCAAGGCGCACGGCGACAAGGTCATCCTCGATGACGTGACGCTGAGCTTCCTGCCCGGTGCGAAGATCGGTGTGGTCGGCCCCAACGGTGCCGGTAAGTCCACCGTCCTCAAGATCATGGCCGGTCTGGAGCAGCCGTCCAACGGCGACGCGTTCCTCTCGCCCGGCTACAGCGTCGGCATCCTGATGCAGGAGCCGAAGCTGGACGAGTCCAAGACGGTCCTGGAGAACGTCGAGGACGGCGTCGCGGAGATCAAGGGCAAGCTGAACCGCTTCAACGAGATCGCCGAGCTCATGGCGACGGACTACTCCGACGCGCTGCTCGACGAGATGGGCAAGCTCCAGGAGGTGCTCGACCACGCCAACGCCTGGGACCTCGACGCCCAGCTGGAGCAGGCCATGGACGCGCTGGGCTGCCCGCCCGCCGACTGGCCGGTCGTCAACCTCTCCGGTGGCGAGAAGCGCCGCGTGGCGCTGTGCAAGCTGCTGCTCGAGGCCCCCGACCTGCTGCTCCTCGACGAGCCCACCAACCACCTCGACGCCGAGTCGGTGAACTGGCTGGAGCAGCACCTGGCCAAGTACCCGGGCACCGTCGTGGCGATCACCCACGACCGGTACTTCCTCGACAACGTCGCCGAGTGGATCCTCGAGCTCGACCGCGGCCGCGCGATCCCCTACGAGGGCAACTACTCCACCTACCTGGAGAACAAGGCCGCCCGTCTGAAGGTCGAGGGCCAGAAGGACGCCAAGCGCCAGAAGCGCCTCAAGGAAGAGCTGGAGTGGGTCCGCTCCAACGCCAAGGGCCGCCAGGCCAAGTCCAAGGCGCGCCTCGCCCGTTACGAGGAGATGGCGGCCGAGGCCGACAAGATGCGGAAGCTGGACTTCGAGGAGATCCAGATCCCGCCGGGCCCGCGTCTGGGCTCCGTCGTCGTCGAGGTCAACAACCTCTCCAAGGCCTTCGGTGACAAGGTCCTCATCGACGACCTGTCCTTCACCCTGCCGCGCAACGGCATCGTCGGCGTCATCGGCCCGAACGGCGCCGGCAAGACGACGCTGTTCAAGATGATCCAGGGCCTGGAGAAGCCGGACTCCGGTTCCATCCGGGTCGGCGAGACCGTCAAGATCTCCTACGTCGACCAGAGCCGCGCCAACATCGACCCCAAGAAGACGCTGTGGGCCGTCGTCTCCGACGAGCTGGACTACATCAACGTCGGCCAGGTCGAGATGCCCTCGCGCGCCTACGTCTCGGCGTTCGGCTTCAAGGGCCCGGACCAGCAGAAGCCGGCCGGCGTCCTGTCCGGTGGTGAGCGCAACCGCCTCAACCTGGCGCTCACCCTCAAGCAGGGCGGCAACCTGCTCCTCCTCGACGAGCCGACCAACGACCTCGATGTCGAGACCCTGTCCTCCCTGGAGAACGCGCTGCTGGACTTCCCCGGCGCCGCGGTGGTCGTCTCCCACGACCGCTGGTTCCTGGACCGAGTGGCCACGCACATCCTGGCCTACGAGGGCAACTCGAAGTGGTTCTGGTTCGAGGGCAACTTCGAGTCCTACGAGAAGAACAAGATCGAGCGCCTCGGCCCGGACGCGGCCCGTCCGCACCGTGCCACCTACAAGAAGCTGACCCGGGGCTGACCGTGGCGCGCCACATCTACTCCTGCCCCCTGCGCTGGTCCGACATGGACGCCTACGGCCATGTCAACAACGCGGTCTTCCTGCGCTACCTCGAAGAGGCGCGGATCGACCTCATCCACCAGCTGCGGCTCAAGGCGGACGAAGGCTCCTTCGCCGACGGTTCCGTCGTGGCCCGGCACGAGATCGACTATCTGCGTCCGCTGGCGTACCGGGCCGAACCGGTGACCGTCGAGACGTGGGTGACCAAGGTCGGCGCCGCGTCCATGACCGTCTCCTACGAGGTCAAGGACGCGGAGCAGGTCTACGTACGGGCCAGCACCGTCGTGGTCCCCTTCGATTTCGCCTCCGGGCGGCCCCGGCGGGTCACCGCCGACGAGAAGGAACTGCTCAAGACCTTCTCCGACGAGCCCGACGGCTCCCCGGAGGAGGCCGTCGCCGCATGACACAGCGGCTGCGCTTCGCCGACGCCGGGGAGGCGGCCGATCTGGCCGCCTTCCTGGCCCGGCTGATCCACTACGACCGTGCCGCCGTGGTCCGGCTCCAGGCGGGCGGCGGGGTCCTCGCCGTCTTCGGCCGTCCGCCGTCCTTCGAGGTCCTCGCGGTCCGCACGGCACGGCTGGCGGACGACCACGCGCTGGACGTCACCGTCTCGGCCGGCCGGCTCACCGACGAGCTGGACGCCGGGCAGCCGGTGCCCGGCGACGGCGTGGAGATCGCGGTGCCCGAGGCCGTCACCGGCCCGCCCTGGGCCGGGGTGCTGCCGCCGCGCGGCGGCTGGCGGCGGGTCGAGGGATTCCCCGGCGTGGAGGCCGTGCGCGGCGCCCTCGCCGCGGCGGTCGCGGAGTTCCGCGCCCGCGACGAGGCGCTGCCCGAGCAGCGCCGCACCCGTGCCGAGCGGGAACGCATAGGCCGGGAGATCTGGTCCCGCACCCTCGGTGACACCGGGCTGCCCCTGCGCGCGGTGCACGCCGCCCAGTCGCTGGGCTTCCTGCGACCCGTCGGCGCCACCCGCCCGGCGGGCCGGGCCGACGGCACCACCACCGCCCTCGCCCCCGAGCCGCCGGTCCTCTTCGCCGCGCGCGGCTGGCTGCGCCTGCGTACCCCCTACGGCTCGATCGCCGTCAGCACGGGCGGCGGCCTGCGGGATCTGACGGTCACCCCCGCCTGAGCGGTCGCCCAGGGCGCGGAAGGGGCCTCAGCCCTCGGTGTTGACCATGGAAGCGGCGGCGTACGCCAGGTAGTTCCACAGCTGGCGTTCCAGCTCGGGCGCGAGCTCCAGCTCGTCCACCGCGTCCCGCATGTGCCGCAGCCACGCGTCGTGCGCGGCGCGGTCCACGGTGAAGGGCGCGTGCCGCATCCGCAGCCGAGGGTGGCCGCGGTTGTCGCTGTACGTGCGGGGGCCGCCCCAGTACTGCATCAGGAAGAGCACCAGGCGCTCCTCGGCCGGGCCCAGGTCCTCCTCCGGGTACATGGGGCGCAGCAGGGGATCCCCGGCCACGCCCTCGTAGAAGCGGTGGACCAGGCGACGGAAGGTCGCCTCGCCGCCGACCTGCTCGTAGAAGGTCTGCTCCTGAAGCGTGCCGCGCGGAATCTCATTCACGCTTCCATGGTCTCAGACCGCCCGGCCGAGGACCGGCGGCTTAGGACCCTGCCGTCCCGCCCGGCCCGTCAGCCCCGCCGGACCGTGATCGTCGTCCAGGCTCCGACGTGCACCCGGTCGCCGTCCTGGAGGGCGACCGGTACGTAGGGCTGGATCGGTTCCTCGGAACCGTTGATCGTGGTGCCGTTGGTGGAGTCCTGGTCGACGACCGCCCAGCCGCCGTCGGGCTGGTGCACCAGCATCGCGTGCTGGTGCGAGACGCCCGGGTCCTCCGGCGGGCGCGAGAGGTCTATGTCGGGCGCCTCACCCGTGCTGTGCCGGCGGCGGCCGATGGTGACCTGCCGGCCGCTGAGCGGGAACTGCAGCTCGGGGGAGTACGCGGGCAGGTTCAGCCCCGCCGCCTCCGGGCCGCTGCGGTTCATCATCGACAGGAAGTACTCCCGGTCGGGCGCGATGAACGCCACCCAGCCGGCACCCGGGGCGGGTCCCCCGGGCTGCGGCGGCACCGGCCGCGGCCCGCCCTCCGAGGCGGCCCGCTCGCCCTGGTGCTCGTACGACGGCTGCGGCTCGTGGGGCTCGTACGGCTCGTAGGTGAACGTGCCGGCGGCGGGCGGGTTGGCCGGCGGGGAGAGCACCCAGTCGTCCTCGCCGCCGAAGGTCTGCGGGGGGCCCTGCGGCGTCAGGGGCTCGGCAGGGCGGTTGATGCGGGACGGGCGCGAGCCGTGGTACTCGAAGCTCTGCGGCGGCTGGGTGTGCTGCGGCGGGGGCGGCGGCGCCGACTGGAAGCCCTGGGCCGACGGGGGCGGCGACGCGTACGGATTCCCCGACCTGGTCAGGAAGTTGTAGCGGCACTCCTCGCAGAAGGGGGCCTGCGCCTCGCGCGGCGTGCGGCACTGCGGGCAGAGCTCCGCCTGCACGGTGGCGTCGCCTCCCGGATAGCCGTAGCCGCCGGTGCCGGCGGTGGGCGGCGCGGAGGGCGGCGGGGGGACGGCGCCGGCCGGCGCGGCCGCCCCCGTCATACGGTGGCCGCACACCTCGCACCAGTCCTCGGTTCCCGACTGGTGGCCGTTCGGGCAGGTCGGCATGTCGGTCGATTCCCCCTCTGCGTTACTTCTTGACGCGAACGGTCTTGGTGGAACGGGTCTCCAGCGTCATCTCGGCCTCTTTGGAGACATTCGCCTTCAGCCGCACAGTACCGTTCGCCGCGTCGACGACGTCCACCACCTTGGCGAGCAGTTTCGCGGTGGCATCGTGCCCGGAACGGCTCGCCAGCTGCACGGCACGGCCCAGCTTCGCGGTGGCTCCGTCCACGTCGCCGGCCTTGCGCAGATCCAGGCCCTGCTGGATGGCCTGGGCCAGTTCCGCCTGGCCCGTGTAGTGCGCGACCTGGGGGTTGATGGAGGTCGACGCCGTCAGGTCGTCCGTCCACACCGCCCGCACCAGGCCCTGGGCGAGCACCTGTGCCGGGGAGCCGTCCGGTGCCGACAGGACGAGCGAGACCCGGGCGGCGAGCATCTCCTGGCCCACGCCCGCGCTCGGCACCCGTATGCACACGTGGTAGTCCCGCGACTCGTCGCCCCAGGAGCCGGTGGGATAGTCGCCAGCGCGCGGCCCGGCCTCCATCCGCTGGCCCGTCAGCTCCTCCACCGTCGGCGCGCACTGCTTGACGAACAGCACCTCGGCGCCCAGCGGGGTCCACAGCCGCAGGAAGACGTCCCCGACTTCCTTGCCCATCACGGACTCCATCATTCCGGTGAAGTCCGCGGCCAGCCCGGCCGGATCGGCGACGATCTCGGCGGTGCCCAGCAGCGCGGAGGCTATCCGCATGACCTCCTTGACCTCGTAGTCCGTCCCCACGCCGCGCGCGTCGCAGGTGAAGCGGCCCGCGCACACGTCCAGCGACGCCCGCAGGGCGTCCGCCTCCTCGTGTTCGTTGCGGCCGTCGGTGAGCAGGATGCCGTGCCGTATCGAGGCCTGCGACGAGGCCAGCAGCCGGTCGGCCAGGCGCAGCCACGTGCCGATGGCCGTGCCGCCGCCCGGGCTGAGCTTGCGCAGCGCGTCCTTGGCCTGTCGCCGGGTCACGGCGTCGGCCGCCGCGAGCCGCCCGCCGCCGGGGTAGACCTCGCGCGCCTGGTGGGTGCCGGCGACGACGGCGAAGGCCACGCCCTCGCGCAGCGCGTCGATGGCGGCAGCCGTGGCCTCGCGTGCGCTGCGCATCTTGGCCGGCGGGTAGTCCATCGAGCCGGAGCAGTCGACCATGATGACGACGGCGGCGTCCGGGGCGCCGCCGACCGGCGGGACCGACGCGGGCGACAGGGACGCGGCAGGCGTCTCCACGACGGTGGCGCCGCCGCAGGCGGTGACGGTGACCACCGCGTTGACCTCGCGGCCTCCCTCGGGCAGGTTGACGTTCTGGTGCACGTCGACCGAGAACCGCGGCACGCTCGGTGGGGAGAACCTGGCCATCTGATCCGCTCCTTCGTACTCCACGTGGTCACATGGGCGTGCGGTGGGGCGGACAGGCGCGCGGCGCCGGACCATGGCGCCGCGTACGATCCCCCCGTGGACGCGCTCGTGCCGTCAGGCCGATCCTGCCCCTTCCGGCCGCGCCGGGAACGGCAGTACGGCCACTGTTACGTTGTCGTGGCCCCCTCCGTCCAGAGCGTGCGTCAGCAGAGTGCGTGCGCACTCCAGCGGCCGGGCGCGGGCGTCGAGCGGTACGACGGACGCCATCTGCTCGGCCGATTCGGCGTAGTTCCACAGCCCGTCGCTGCAGACGATCACCACGCCCGGCCGGTCGGGGTGGTACGAGGCGGTGTGCGGTTCGACCTCGTAGGCGTCCGCGCCGAGCCAGCCGGTGATCGCGTGGGCGCGCTCGTCCGCGTACGCCTCGGCCTCCGACATCAGGCCCGCCGCGACCATCTGGGCGGCCCAGGAGTCGTCCTCGGTGAGCCGGGCCGGCTGGGTGGTGCGGTCGTCGGGCACCCAGTAGGCGCGGCTGTCGCCTACCCAGCCGACGGTCAGCAGGTCGCCGGTGATGACGGCGCTGACGATGGTGCAGGCGGGGGCGTTCTCCTGGCGGTAGCGGTCGTGTTCGCGCGGCTGTCCGCCGGGGGTGACCAGGGCGACGACGGCCTCGGCGGCGGCCACGATCGCCTGGTGCGTGGCCTCCCTGGGGGCGGTGCCCCGGGCGAGGGATTCCGCCAGGGCGTCACATGCCGTGGTGACGGCGGCGGCTGACGCCTCGTCGGGGCGCGCCGCGGAGGACACGCCGTCGCTGACGACCGCGACGACGGCAGGCCGTCCGTCCGGGAGGCCGGTGGTGGACACGGCGTACGCGTCCTCGTTGCGATGGTGGCGCAGGCCGCGGTCGCTGACCGCGGCGACGCCTGCCGACTCGTGCTCCATGTGATCCCGTTCGCGCGGTTGTGCATGCCCGCAGTGTTCGCAGTACCCGTCGTTGTCGATCATGCCCGACCGGCACGCCGCACAGGTCCTTCCGGCGCCCGCACACGGCGGTGATTGCGCGGGTACGCCACCGTGCGGTGCAGTGGAGGGGCCGTGCGGCGGGGCGAGGCGGTAGTCGTCCGCTCCCCGCGCCGCGGGCGTGTCCGGCTGTCGCCACCCGTCGGCGCAGCGCGCGTCGCCCGGCACGGGCGGCACCGCCGAGAGGTCAGCTCCGCAGCCTCCGCAGAAGTTGTCGGCCGGCTCCAGCGGCTCGTGACAGACGGGGCACGCCGTCAGCTGTGGGGGCAGTTGCGACATCGATCACACCCATGTCCTGGGGCGGTAACGGTTGGCCCGTTCCACCAGTTCGATCCGTTCCTCACCGCGCTGGGCCAGGCGCGCGAGCACGCGGTACGAGCGCTCCAGCCCGAACCGCAGGCCCCGCTCGTCCAGCGGGCTGCCCAGCAGCACCGCCGGGCCCGGGGGCGCGGCCACGGCGCCGGGGCCGCCCGGCGCGCCCTGCCCGCCGGAGAGCACCCAGTCCAGCGCGGTGCCCAGCACCTCCGTCGACAGCCGCTCGCGCCGCACCGCGTCCAGCCCGAAGTCCGCGAGCCGCTCCACCTGCCCGGCGGCGGCCCGCAGATCGGCCAGCAGCGCGTCGTGCGCGGACCGCTGCCGCAGCCGGGCCCGTACCGCCGCGACCCGCGCCGCGGTGTAGTGGATGGAGGCTTCCGGTACGGACTCCAGCGCCCGCACCGCGCCGGCGCGGTCCCCCGTGGCCAGCCGCACCCGGGCCAGCGCGAAGGCGGCGCTGACGAAGCTCGGGTCGGTGGCCCACACCAGACGGTAGTACTCCGCGGCGTTGTCCAGCTGGCCCAGGACCTCCGCGCACACGCCGAGCGCCAGCTTCGGCGCGGGCTCGCCCGGGAACGCGTCGTAGACGGCGTCGAAGGACAGCGCGGCGCGTTCGTGGTCGCCCACGGCCAGCGCGTGGACGCCCCGGTACCAGATGGTGCGCCAGTCGTCCGGACGCGCGGCCTCCAGCGCGGCGATGGCCCGGTCCGCGGGGCCGTCCTCGCCGAGCTCCAGCTGGGCCCGCACGCGGCGCAGCCGCAGCTCCGCCGAGTCCGTCGGCGCCGCCTGCAGGGCGGTGTGGAGCTCGGCGGGCTGGGAGGCGAGCAGCCCGGCGAGGAAGCCCGCGTTGGGGTCGGCCGCGTCGATGCGGGGCAGCGGCAGGGCCAGGGCGGTGGCCCGGGCGTCGAGGGGGGCGACGGTGGCCACGGCCGGCCGGGCGGGCGACGGCGGCGCGGCGGCCCCGGTCGTTCTGCCCGCCCTGCGGCCACCCGGCCGCCGGGCGCCCAGCACGGAGACGTCCTCGCCCCCCGCCGCGAACAGGACGGTGTCCACCACCCGCGGCTCGGGGCCGAACAGCGTGGACACCGCGGGCCGCGGCGTGCCCGTCTGCAGCGCCACGACCTCCCGCAGCACGCCCGTCAGCTGGTCCGCCATCTCGTCGGCGGAGCCGAACCGGCGCGCCGGATCGGGGTCGGTGGCCCGCACGAGCAGCCGGTAGAAGGACTCGTAGCGGGAGAAGACGTCGATGTTCTCCGGGTCGGGCAGGCTGTCCGCGAAGACGTTCGTATAGCCCTGGAAGTCGAAGGTGAGCACGGCGAGGGTGCGCGCCACCGTGTAGAGGTCGGAGGCGACGGACGGGCCCACCTCGGCGACCTCGGGGGCCTGGTAGCCGACCGTGCCGTAGATCGGGCTGTCGTGGTCGTCCATCCTGCGGACCGCGCCCATGTCGATCAGTTTGAGCTGGTCCTGCTGCTGAATGGCGTTGTCGACCTTGAAGTCGCAGTACAGCAGATTGCGGCTGTGTAGATGGGCGAGCGCCTCCAGGGCCTCGATGCCGTACGCGCACGCCCGCTCCACCGGCAGGGGATCGCGACGGCCGTCGGGCGTGCGCCGCTCGTTGGCGATCTCCTTGAGCGACTTGCCGCCGACGTACTCCATGACGATGTAGCCGTCGAGGCTGCCGGTGCGCAGGTCCAGGTGCTCGACGAAGTTGTAGATGCGCACGATGTTCGAGTGCTCGATCTCGGCGAGGAAGCGGCGCTCGGAGACCGCGGCCGCCAGCGCGTCCTCGTCGCCCGTGTCCAGCAGGCCCTTGAGGACCACCCAGCGGTCGGAGACCGCACGGTCGATCGCCAGATAGATCCAGCCGAGCCCGCCGTGCGCCAGACAGCCCGCCACCTCGTACTGGCCGTGCACCACGTCCCCCGGGTGCAGCTTGGGTACGAAGGAGTAGGGGTGGCCGCACTTGGTGCAGAAGCCCTCCGTGCGCCCCGGCCGGTCGGCACGCGAACGGCCCACGGGCGCGCCGCAGTCGCTCTTGCTGCAGAACCGCTTGCGCTCGGGCACCTCCGGGTTCTCCAGCACCGCCGAGCGCGGCTCGGGCCGGGGCACGCCCGGCATGCTGACCAGGCCCGCGCCCAGCTTGTTGCGCCCGGACGCGGGGGCGCCGGAGGGCCGGCTGCGCACCGACACCGCGGCGGTGCTCCCGGAGCCGCCGGCCAGCGAGCGGGACAGCCGCCCCGACACCGACCGGCGCGAGCCCGAGGAACCCGAGGAGCGCGACGAACGGGAGGAGGACCCGGAGGAGGAGCCCAAACCGGACCCCGCGGAGCCGCCGCTGCCCGCGCTGTCCGGCGACGAAGCGCCCCGCCCGCCCGCCCGGGTGACCCCGGTGGCCGGCGAGGCGAGAAGGCCGCCCGGCGAGACGACCGGGGCGAGCCCGCAGGTGTCGCAGTACAGCTCGCCGCTGCCGACGTCCTCGTAGGCGCCGGCGCAGTCCGGCCGCTGGCAGCTGGTTCCCGTCATGCGTCCCCCCTGCGGTCGGCGGTCTCCGCGACGGCGGAGCCGGCGGACGGCGGGGCCAGGGCCCCGGCCACGGCCTGCTGGAAGCGCAGGACGGCCTGTTCCGCGGCGAACAGATCGCAGGGCGCGCTCCACAGCATGCGGCGCGCCACGTCGTACCGCTCGATCAGGAACGGGTCCTCGGCCAGCCCCAGCCGGGACGCCTTCGCCTTGTAGGCGTCGAGGCGGCCGCGCAGCTCCGCCCGCACGGCCAGCGGCGCGGTCACCGCCGTCAGCGACTCGCGGGCGCGCAGCAACTCCTCCTCGGCACGCTGCTCCAGGCCCTCCAGGAGCGGGGAGAGCCGGTGCCACTGCGCCCGTCTGCGGTGCTCCGAGGCCACCGACAGCTGTTCGTAGAGCGCGGTCGGCGGGCCGGAGACGGCCGGCACCTCGGACGCGGCGATCTTCGACAGGACCTCGACGCGGGCCTGCCGGGCCTCGCCCAGGGTGCGGTCGGCGCGCGAGAGCACGTCCCGGACGCGCATCAGCCGCTGCTCGGCGTCCTGGCGGACGTCCAGGACGGCCTCGACCTCCCGCCGCACCTCGTCCAGGGCGCGGGCCGCACGGTCGTAGCGGTCGGTGTCGGGGCGGCCCCCGCCGGGCGCGGAGCTGGGGGAGGCGCCCGCCCAGAACGCGAGCGGATCCGATATCACCTCGCACCGCAGCGCGGTCAGCTCGTCGGTGATCTGCTCGAGGTCGTCGCCGGCGGGGTGCTCGCCCGGCCGCACGCCCACCGAGTGGGCCAGCGACCGGGTGCGCCGCAGCTCGGCGGCGAGCAGGTCGATGCGGGCCGGCAGCGCGGACCAGACGGCGTCGGCCATGACGACCACGTCCAGGGCCTGGGCGTACCAGCCGTTCATCCGGTCCAGCAGGTCCTGCAGGCTCAGCCGCTCGCTGAGCCGCGCGGGTCCGCCCAGGGCCGCCAGCGTGGCCGTCGGCGGGCCGGCGGGCAGGGTCAGGCCTGCGCCGCACAGCAGGTCGGTGAGGTCCGACAGCTCGCCCGGGGTGGGCCAGCGGCGCCGGGCGCGCAGCTCACGGGCCGCCTCCAGGGCGTCGGTGTAGGCGTCGAAGTACACCCACAGCTGGGTGATGAGCTGTTCGGTGACCGCCCACCGGCTCTTGGTGGCGCCGGTCAGCTCCGCCCCCTCCAGCAGGCGCCGGCCCGCGTGGTCCTGGAGGGCGAGCAGCGAGGACTCGACGGCCTCGTGCTCCGCGCCGAGCCTCGTCAGCGCACGGTCCACCTCCTCGCGGCTCAAGGCCGGCCCGGTGGGCCCCGCGACCGCCATCGATCCCCTCTCCTGTCCGCGGCCCGCGCCGCGCACGAACGCTGTGAACGGTAGTCCTTGCCGGCCCTTGTGCCGGGTCCTCCGTCAGCTCTCGGTGTGCCGTCAGTCCTTCGTGTCCCCTCAGTCCCTGTACTTCGGCTCCGGAGGGGCGGTGATGTCCCTCAGGTCGTGCTCCAGCCACTTGCGGTAGGCCTGCATCCACGGGCTCTGGTCGCCGCCCCGGCGGTAGTCGTCCAGTACTGCGTTGACCCGGCGTACCAGGTCCGTGTCCCCGAGGTTCATCGCCACGCCGTAGGACTCGGTGGTGAACGGTTTGCCGACCAGTCGCACGGACGGGTCCTGGGCCGCCTGTCCGGCGGCCAGGGCGCTGTCGGTGACCACCGCGTCGACCCGGCCCAGCTGGAGCCGCACGAGGCAGTCGAGCTGATTGGGCACGGTCAGCACCTCGGCGCCGTGCGACTCGTGCTTCAGCTCGCTCTCGCCCGTGGATCCCTTGGCCGTACAGACTTTCTTCCCCTTCAAGGTGTCGTCGAACGCCGTGACCGGTGAACCCTTGGGGGCCAGCACCTGCTGTCCGGCCTCGAAGTAGGCCGTGGAGAAGGCGACTTGCTTGATCCGGTCACAGTTGATGGTCATCGTGCGCGCGATGATGTCCACCTTGCCCTTTTCCAGGGCGGGTATGCGCTGGTTCGTGGGGATCGCCAGAAAGGTGACCTTGTCGGGGTCGCCGAGGACGGCCTTGGCGATGGCCCGCACGAGGTCGATGTCGAAGCCGCTGAGCTCGCGGGTGGCCGGGTCGCGATAGCCCCAGCGGTAGCTGTTCTGGTCGACGCCGGCGATGAGCCGGCCGCGGTTCTTGATGCGCTGCACGGCCGGTCCGTCGGCGGTCGACGGCCGCAGGCTCGCCTCCGGCGAGGCGCACTTCGCCGGCACCCTGGCGGCCGTCCCCGCCGCGGCCGGATACACCCGGTCCGTATGGCGCGGCGCCGACGACGGCGACAGCGCCGCGACGCCTGCCACGGCCAGCGCGCAGACGACGGCACCCGCCGTCGCCCGCAACCGTGCCCCGGCCCGTCCCCGCATGCGCCCGCCTCCCCCTGTCACCGGTACTCCGACAGCCTGCGCCCGATGCCGAGCACCGCGCCCGCCGCCCCCAGGACGGCCAGCACGACGGCGCCCACGGTCAGCCCGGCGAGCGCGCCGCGCCCGTCGTCCGCCGCCTGCCGGAACTCGCCCTGCTCCTGTGCCAGGGCGCGCCGCAGCCCGGTGTCCACCCGGTCGAACGATTCGCCGGTACTGCCCTTCTCGCCGATCACCTTCGGCAGCGCCCGTTCGTAGTACCCGCTGTCGTCGGAGGCCCGGGCGTCGCGGTGCCGCTGCTGCCACTCCCGCACGCCCTCGATCGCCCCGGCCACCGGGTCACGGCCCGCCGAGCCGTCCGCCAGCGACCGCGCCCGCTCCAGCAGGCTGCCCTCGCCGGGCGCGGAGGAGGCGACGCCGTCGCCCCCGACGAGCTTGCGCATGCCCTGCCGGTAGCTCGCCTCGTACGCGTCGGAGCCGTCCGGCGTGAGCACCGCGCCGCGCGCCACGAGCGTGAGGCTCTCGTCGCCCCGCGCCTGGAGCGCCGCGATCCGGGCCTGGTTGAGCACCTGCAGCGACCGGGCCCCGTGCTCGTAGGAGTCGCTCAGCCCCGCACGGGCCAGGCCGTGCCCGACGACCAGCCACAGCAGCAGCACCGTGGCGGCTGCGGTCGAGGCCAGCAGGCCGTGGTTGAGAACGCGGTGGGTGCGCAGGTAGTTGCGGCGCTGCGCCCAGCCCAGCGCGCCGATGGCTATGACCCCGGTGGCGAACGCGGGCCAGGGCAGGGCCTTGGCGTGGCCGTAGTCGGAGCCGAGGCGGCCGGTCTCGGTCTCGTACAGCGCGCGGGCGGCAGGCAGCAGCTCCTCGCGCATCCGCTCGCTGGCGTACCGCAGATAGGCGCCGCCCAGCGGGAGCCCCTGACGGTTGTTGACGCGGGCGGACTCCACCAGGCCGGTGTAGACGGGAAGTTGTTCGTTGAGCTTGGCTATCTGGGGGCCGGCCGGGTCCGAGGCGTCGGTGTTGGCGGCGGCCTTCACCAGCAGCCGGGAGGCGAGGGCGATGTCCTTCTCGTACCGCTGGCGGACGGCTCGCGGCTCCTGTCCGCCGGCGAGGAACCCTCCGGCGGCGGCGGTGTCGGCGTCGGCGAGGGAGCGGTAGATGTCCGCGGCGTCGGCGCTCAGTGGCTGGCTGTGGCCGACGACGGCGTCCGCGGCCGTGGCCCGGTCGGTGACCTGCCAGACGGTGACGGCCCCGAACGCCACCAGCAGGGCGGCCAGTACGGCTCCGATGATGCGCAGCCGGCCCGGTTCGGTCGTGGCCGAGGCTCTCAGCCGCTCCAGGCTCTCGTGCCACGCGGTGCGCCGCGCGGCCGGATCCGCCTGCGGTGGTGACACGTGACCCCCCCCTTGGTCGCCGGCGGCGACCCGTCACCCCGACAGCGGTGGGGGAACAGGTGCCCGGCCAGCAGTATGGCCGCAGGGACTGACAAACACACCCATCGTGCCTTGATCTTGTTCGGATCGCGATCTTCATCGGGTGTCCGCGCCGGCCTTCCCTCCCCTTCACGTCCGGCGGCGCCTGTTCGGTTCCCGTACGACCCGAAGTGCCCGGAAATCCGGAGGGGGCGCTCAACCCCGCCCCGGATCCCTCACCCGCGTGCGTAGTGGGCGCGCAGGCGCGCGTACGCGGCGGGGGGCGCCGCCGTACGGTCCAGGCCCAGCAGCGCGGCGCCCAGCACGGGCGGCGCCACGACGACGTGGGGTACGGCCCGGGGCGCCCGCCCGGCCAGCAGCTCCACGACGCGGTCGTGCAGCAGCGGGTGGCGGGCCGTGAGCACGCCGCCGCCCAGGATGACCGGCACCGGCGCGTCCAGCAGGCCCAGCCGGCCGAGCGCGGCCGCCGCCATGGCCACGACCTCCTCCGCCTGCCGCTCGATGATCGCGCGGGCCACCGCGTCCCCGGCCGCGGCCACGGCGAAGAGCAGCGGGCCCAGCTCGTGCCGGCGCTCCCCTCCGATCCGCCCCAGGTGCAGGGCCTCGATCAGCTCCAGCATGCTGGACAGCCCGAAGTGGGCGGGCAGTTCACGCGCCAGGGCCGTCGCCTCGCCGCGTCCGTCCTCGGCCCTGGCGGCCCACCACAGCGCCTCCTCGGCCAGATGCCCGCCCCCGCCCCAGTCGCCCGAGATCCGGCCGACCGAGGCGAAGCGGGCGCTGCGGCCGCCGGGGGCCAGCCCCGAGCAGTTGATCCCCGCGCCGCACACCACGGCGACGCCCGTCGGTTCGCCCCCGTCGGGCAGTCCCGCGCGCAGCAGGGCGAAGGTGTCGTTGGCCACCTCGACGGTGGGGCCCGGGTCCGAGGGGTCCTCCGACCGGTTCCGGCGTGCGATCTCGGCCGCCAGCAGCACCTCCTCCTCGGGAAAGTCGGCGTTGGCCAGACAGGCGGAGAAATGGTCGAGCAGCAGCGGCGGATGGAGCTCCCGGAGCGCATCGGAGGCGGCCTCGGCGACGGCCGACTGCAGGACGTCGACCGCGCGCTCGACGCCCACCGTCTGCGGCTGGAAGCCACCGCCGCGGGCCGTGCCGAAGACCGTGCCGTCACGGCCGACGACGGCCACGTCGGTCTTGCTGTTGCCGGCGTCGACCGCCACGATCAGGTCCCCGTGGGGCCGGTGGTTCAGGCCCACGCGAGGTGCTCCCTGTTGTGCGCGACGAGCTCGTCGGTCAGCCGGTCCGCGTACTCGATCTGCCCGATCAGCGGATGCGCCAGCAGCGCCTCGAACACGCGGTCCCGTCCGCCCTTCAGAGCGGCTTCCAGCGCCAAACGCTCGTAGGCCGTGACACTGGCGACCAGCCCGGCGTACAGCGGTTCCAGGGGGCGCACCGGTAGGGGATGCGCTCCCTGGGCGTCCACCCTCGCCGGCACCTCGATCACCGCGTCGTCGGGGAGGAAGGGCAGGGTGCCGCCGTTGAGGGCGTTGACCACCTGGACGTCACCGGTGTCGGCCAGCAGCGAGGAGGTGAGCGCCACGGCGGCCTCCGAGTAGAAGGCCCCGCCCCGCTCGCCCAGCAGCTCCGGCTTCTCCTCCAGCGCCGGGTCGCCGTACATCGCCAGCAGCCGCCGCTCCATCTCCGCCACCTCGGCGGCCCGCGAGGGCTTGGTGCGCAACTCCCGTACGACCGCGTCGTGCTGGTAGAAGTAGCGCAGGTAGTACGAGGGCACGACGCCCAGCCGGTCCAGCAGCCCGCGCGGCATCCGCAGGTCCGCCGCGATCGCCTCGCCGTGCGCGGCGAGCAGCTCCGGCAGCACGTCCCGGCCGCCCACGTGCACGGCCCGCTCCCACGTGAGGTGGTTCAGGCCCACGTGCTCCAGCGACACCTCCTGCGGCGCCACCCCCAGGAGCCGGGCGAACTTGCGCTGGAAGCCGATGGCCACGTTGCACAGGCCGACCGCCCGGTGCCCGGCCGTCAGCAGGGCCCGTGTGACGATCCCGACCGGGTTGGTGAAGTCCACGATCCACGCGTCGGGGTTGCGGCGCCGCACCCGCTCGGCGATGTCCAGGACCACCGGCACCGTCCGCAGCGCCTTGGCCAGGCCGCCCGCGCCCGTGGTCTCCTGCCCGACGCAGCCGCACTCCAGCGGCCAGGTCTCGTCCTGCTCGCGGGCCGCCTGCCCGCCCACGCGCAGCTGGAGCAGCACGGCGTGCGCCCCGTCCACGCCCGCGTCGAGGTCGGCGGTCCAGGTGATCCGCCCGGGGTGGCCCTGCTTGGCGAAGATGCGCCGGGCCAGGGCGCCGACCAGCTCCAGCCGGCCGGCGTCCGGGTCGATCAGCACCAGCTCCCGCACCGGCAGCACCTCGCGCAGGCGCGCGAAGCCGTCGACGAGTTCGGGGGTGTAGGTCGAGCCTCCGCCGACCACAGCGAGTTTCATACGAGCCCCATGGGAAATCAGCCCTTTACTCCGGTGAGGGTGACGCCTTCGACGAAGGCCTTCTGAGCGAAGAAGAAAACGATGACGACGGGGGCCATGACCAGGACGGTCGCGGCCATGGTGAGATTCCAGTTGACGTCGTGCGCACTCTTGAACGACTCCAGGCCGTACGCGAGGGTCCACGCGCCCGGATTCTGGGCCGCGTAGATCTGCGGCCCGAAGTAATCGTTCCAGCAGTAGAAGAACTGAAACAGCGCGACCGCGGCGATGCCCGGCCTGGCCATCGGCACGACGATGCGCAGGAGCGTGCGCAGCTCGCCGCAGCCGTCGATCTTCGCCTGCTCCAGGTATTCGCCGGGAATGGTGAGCAGGAACTGCCGCAGCAGGAAGATGGAGTACGCGTCGCCGAACGCCATCGGAATGATCAGGGGCCACAGCGACCCCGAAAGATGCAGCTGCTGCGCCCACACCAGATACATCGGGACGACGACGACCTGCGGCGGCAGCATCATCGTGGAGATCACCAGCAACAGCGCCGGGCGCCGGCCGCGGAACCGGAATTTCGCGAGCGCGTAGGCGACCGGCAGGGACGAGCAGACGGTGAAGAGGGTGCCGAGCCCCGCGTACAGCAGCGAATTGCGCCACCAGCGGGTGAATCCTGGCGTGTTGAAGACGTCGGCGTAATTGGACCAGTGCCATTCGTGGGGCCACAGTTCGCCGCTCATCGCCTGTTCGTCGCTCATGACGGAGGTCAGGAGGACGAAGACGAAGGGCAGGACGAAGAAGAGTGCGGCGGCGACGGCCGTGGTGTGCACGGCTATCCAGTGCAGGGCACGCTTGCGGGTCGGCACGGCTCAGTCCTCCGCCCTCAGCAGGCCGGCGCCCTTGCGCATCAGCAGCGAGGTCACGGCCATGGCGATGACGAAGAGCACGAGCGAGAGGACGCACGCGGCGCCGGTGTTGAAGTTCTGGAAGCCCAGGGAGTAGACGAGCTGCGGCACCGTGAGGGTGGAGTGGTCGGGATAGCCGGGCTGGATCACCGAGCCCGGGCCGACGCTGATGCCGGAGGCGAGCTTCCCGGCGACGAGCGCCTGGGTGTAGTACTGCATCGTCTGCACCACCCCCGTCACGACCGCGAACATCACGATCGGGGTGATCGACGGCCAGGTGACATAGCGGAACGTCGCCAGGCGGCCGGCGCCGTCGAGCTCGGCGGCCTCGTACTGCTCCTTGGGCACGTCCAGCAGCGCCGCCATGAAGATCACCATGAGGTCGCCGATGCCCCACAGCGACAGCAGGACCAGCGAGGGCTTGGCCCAGGCGGGGTCGTTGAACCAGTTCGGCGCGGGCACCCCGACCGCGGAGAGGATCTCGTTGACCGGCCCCGTCCCCGGGTTGAGCAGGAAGACGAAGGCCACGGTCGCTGCCACGGGCGGGGCGAGATAGGGCAGGTAGAAGGCCGTGCGGAAGAAGCCGGCGCCCGACTTGACCTTGGTGATCAGCAGTCCGACGCCCAGCCCGAAGACGACCCGCAGCGCCACCATGACCACCACCAGCCACAGCGTGTTCCACAGGGCGGGCCCGAACAGCGGCATCTGGCGCAGCACGTACGTCCAGTTGCGCAGGCCCACGAAGGTGGGGGCCTGGATCTGGTTGTAGTGCATGAAGGAGAAGTAGACGGTGGCGAGCAGCGGGTAGCCGAAGAAGACGCCGAAGCCGACCAGCCAGGGGGACAGGAAGCCGAGGGTGCGCAGGCGCGCGCGGGTGCGTTTGCGGCGCAGCGCCGGCGCGGTGGGGAGGAGGGCCATGGCGCAGCTTTCGTCAGTTGGCGGACTGGAGGGTGTCGTCGTCTATCTGCCGGTCGAGCGCGCGCAGCCCCTTGTCCAGGTCGCGGACCCTGCCGGCCTCGACGTCGTAGGCGAAGTCCTGGAGGGCGGTGATGTACATCCCGCCGTTGACCGAGGGGGGCATGGAGACGCTGTGCCGGTTCTGCGCGATGGCGAGGAAGGTGCGGAAGGCCGGGTCTGCGTCGAGCCGGGGCGAGGCGAGCGCGGCCTTGGTGGAGGGCACGTTGTGGATGGCGTTCGCGAAGGTGACGACCTGATCGGTGTCGGTCGTCAGGAACTTCACCAGCTCCCAGGCGGCGTTCTGGTGCTTGCTGCTGTGCGCGATGCCCGCGACCGTCCCGGTCAGATAGCCGCGCCCGTACGTCTCCGGCCGGTCGTCCGGTACGGGCATGGGCGCGGTCGCCCACCGGAAGGACGGCCGGGCGTTCGCCAGCATCAGGCTGCGCCAGGAGCCGTCCAGGTGCATGGCGAGCTTCCCGGTCAGGAAGGCGTTCTGCGAGGACATCTCGTCGCCGAAGGTGGTGCGGAACCTCTCCAGCGGGCCGTAGCCGCCGAGCGCGGAGATCAGGTCCCGCTGCACGCCGAAGAACTGCCGCGCCGCGGGCTCCCGGGAGAGGCGGGAGCTGCCCTCGTCGTCGAAGTAGCGCGGCGCCCACTGGGCGAAGAGCCGGTCCGGGCTGTTCTCGTACAGGCGGAAGTTCGGCATGAACCCCACCCGACGGTACGAGCCGTCCTCCGCCCGCCGGGTGAGCTTCACGGCCGCGGCCTTGAACTCGGACATGGTGCGCGGCGGCCGGGAGACGCCCGCCTCCTCGAAGGCGTCCCGGTTGTAGTACATCCCGTAGGCGTCGGCGAGCAGGGGCAGGGCGCACTGCGTTCCCCGGTAGCTCGTGTAGTCCAGGAGCGTCTTCGGGAAGACATCCTTCTTGTCGAGGCCGGACCTGCGCAGGAAGGGGTCGAGGTCGACCCACATGCCCGAGGAGCAGTACTGCCCCACGTTGTTGGTGGTGAAGGAGGAGACGACGTCGGGTGCCTTTCCGCCGCCGGCCCGCAGCGCCTGGTTGACGCTCTCGTCGGTGACGTTGCCCGTCGACTCCACCCGGATGTGGGGGTAGCGCCTCTCGAACCGGGCGATCGCCTCGTCGACCGCCTTGACCTCGTTCTTCTCCGACCAGCCGTGCCAGAAGCGGAGGGTGACCGGCCGGGTCGGGTCGTCCCGGTCGCTGCCGGTGCTCGGGTTCGCGCAGCCGGCGAGCAGCAGGCCCGCCGTCACCAGCAGGGGGAGGAGCGCGGCCGGTAAGCCGCGGCGTCCGCTTCGGGGCATACGGAACGTCCTTTCCGACGGGGGAGGGCGGGGAGGTGTCGCTCCGGAGGGCAGGGGCGGGCGTGCGGTGGTCAGACCGTGTCGAAGACGGTGTCGCGGGCGTCCGCGAGGGCGGTCCGCAGGGCGCCGATGAGGATGGGGGAGCCCTCCACCGTGCTCAGCCGCAGGTGCGGCCGGGGCAGGGCGAGCCCGGTCATGTCCGCCTCGACGAGGGCGCGCAGTCGCTCGCCCCCGGCCTGGCAGAGCTGGCCGGAGAGCACCACGAGCGCGGGGTCGACGACGGCGACGACCGCCGCGAGGCCGCAGGCGATGCGGGTCGCGAGCTCCGCCAGGAGCGCGTCGCCGGCGCCCTCGGTCCGCAACGCGAGGGCCACCGCCTCGGGCGCGGTCGGCGCCTCGATGCCCAGCTCCCGGGCCAGCGGCAGCACGGTGGAGTAGTCCACGAGCTGCTGGAAGCCGCCCCCGCCGTCCCCGATCGTGGCCTGTGGGCCGCCGCGGGCGAGCGGTGCTCCCGGCAGCGGCATGTAGCCGATCTCGCCGGCGCCGCCCGTGGCGCCGCGCAGCAGCCGGCCGCCCAGCACGACGGCGGCGCCGACGCCCTCGTCGATCCAGACGAGCACGTAGTCCTCGGAGTCCTGAGCGGCCCCGGCGTGCCGCTCGGCGACGGCGGCGAGGTTGACGTCGTTCTCGATGGCGACGGGCGTGCCGAGGGCCTCGGCGAGGTCCTCGCGCAGGGTCGTCGCGTGCCAGCCGGGCATGTGCGGGGCGTAGCGCAGGGTGCCGGTGGCCGGGTCGAGCGCCCCGGGGGTGCCGATGACGGTGCGGTGCAGGGCGTCCGGGGCGAGCCCGGCGGCGGCCAGGGCACCGCTGACGGCCTCGGCCACCAGCTCGGTCGTGCGGCCGCGGACCGACTCGTCGAGGGCCACCGCCGCGACGCGGTGCTCGCCGACGACCGTGCCGGTGATGTCGGCGACGGCGGCCGTGATGCCCAGCTTGTCGACGGCGAGACCGGCGACGTGGGCGATGGCCGGATTGACCTCGTACAGCTGGGCGTTGGGCCCGGGGCGCCCCGTGACGCTGCCGACGGTGCGGACGAGCCCGGCGGCGGCGAGCCGGGCGAGCAGCTGGGAGGCGGTGGGCTTGGACAGGCCGGTCAGCTCGCCCAGGCGGGTACGGGTGAGCGGGCCGTGGGCGACGAGCAGTTCGAGCGCGGCGCGGTCGTTCATGGCCCGCAGGACGCTGGGGGTGCCGGGGATCCCGGTTCCTGCCATGGCCTCGTCCCGCCCTTCGCCGGCGTCCGTGAACAGCCGCTCTGTAAGGAAACTTTCCAATTGCTGCAGAAGGTATGCGCACGTCAGCGCGGGCGTCAATAGGTCTGGACCGGTGGGCCGCCCGGCCGGGGCGGAAAATCACGCGACGTCAGATACGCCCCACTGTTAGCTTCCCTTCCCATGGAACCACTCCGCGACGACGCCATACGCGCCTCTTTCGTCAACTGCTCGAAGGGCGAAGCGCGCAGGATCAGCCTGCCCCGCGGACTGGCCGATCTCCCCTGGGTGGACCTGGACTTCCTCGGCTGGCGGGACCCGGGGGCGCCGGACCGCGGCTACCTCGTCGCCGAGCGGGACGGCCGGCTGACCGGTGTCACCCTGCGCGTACCGCAGGGCGGCCCCCGGAGCCTGGCCAAGACCACGATGTGCTCGCTGTGCCTGACCGCGCACCCCGGCTCGGGCGTCTCCCTGCTGGCGGCCCGCCGGGTCGGCGTCTCCGGCCGCGAGGGCAACACCGTCGGCGCCTATATGTGCGCGGACCTCGCCTGCCCGCTGTACGTACGTGGCAAGAAGGTGCCCGTGATGACGATGCGGTACAAGGAGTCGCTCTCGCTCGACGAGCGGCTGGAGCGGATGCGGGTCAACGTGGACCAGTTCCTGGACAAGGTCTTCCAGGAGCACTGAAGGAAAGCGGAGGGCTCCCTCACCACATCGGCGGTGAGGGAGCCCTCCACGGCATCGGGGCCGGCTACTTGCCGAGCGTCGCGCCCGGCGGGACCGGAGCCGGCGGAATCGGCGGGATCGGCGCGGTCGCCTGTGCCTGCGGGGACGTGGGGTTGTTGAGGGCCGAGGGGGCGGCGACGCCCGCCGAGGGATCGGGCAGGGCGTCGAGCTCCTGCTCCAGCGCCCCCGGCAGCGGAGCCCCCATGCGGATGCCCGCCGCGTCCAGCGCCCGCTTGATCCGCCAGCGCAGCTCGCGCTCGACGCCCGCGGTGTTGCCCGGCATCGTCTTGGCCTGCACCCGCACGACCACCGCCTCCAGGGTGACCGAGTCCAGGCCCATGACCTCGACCGGCTCCCAGATCCGCTCCGACCAGGGCGTCTCCTTGGCCATCTCCTCGCCGGCGGCGGCGATGACGGAACGGGCCCGGTCCAGGTCCTCGTCGTAGCGCAGCGTGACGTCCACCTCGGCCATGGACCAGCCCTGGCTGAGGTTGCCGATGCGCTTGACCTCGCCGTTGCGCACGTACCAGATGGCGCCGTTCGCCCCGCGCAGCTTGGTCACGCGCAGGCCCACCTCGACGACCGTGCCGGTGGCGACGCCCGCGTCGACCTCGTCGCCCACGCCGTACTGGTCCTCGAGGATCATGAAGACGCCGGAGAGGAAGTCGGTGACCAGGTTCCGGGCGCCGAAACCGATGGCGACACCGGCCACACCCGCGCTGGCCAGCAGCGGCGCAAGGTTGATCTTCAGCACGGAGAGGACGGTCAGGGCCGCCGTTCCCATGATCAGGAACGAGGCGACGCTGCGCAGCACCGAGCCGATGGCCTCCGAGCGCTGCCGGCGCCGCTCGGCGTTGACGAGCAGGCTGCCCAGGGCCGTGCCGTCGACCGCCTGGGCGGTGCGGTTCATCCGCGCTATCAGTCTGGTGATGGCACGGCGGATCAGCGACCGCGCGGCGACCGCGATCACGATGATCAGGACGATGCGCAGGCCGTTGCTGAGCCAGACGGACCAGTTCTCTTCGACCCAGCCCGCGGCGTCGTTCGCCGTCCGTTGCGCCTCGTCCAGGGACGAGGGACGGGGCGTCGAGTCTGCGGCCAGGGCAGCGGACCAGAACACAGCAGGAACCCTCCGATGTGGGACTACACCCGCGACGTGGAGCGGTACGGGCAGACCCACCACACTAACGGGGCAGAGCGGATCCCCCGTTGTTGTGTTCGAGATGGGGCGGGTCCTGCGCGGAGATGGCTGCGCTTGGTCGGTGTGAGCCCCGAGGTGTGCTCCAAAACACCTGAGACCCGTTACCCGTGGATGGTGGCGCTCCTGCCAGGGGCCAGGGGACACTTGCAGGAGATCGTCCCGGCGCGAGCCACGCGCCGCCGGCGTACAAGGAGGCACCCGTGCCGCATGTCCTGGTCCTCAACGCGTCGTACGAGCCGCTCGGCGTCGTACCGCTCCGCCGCGCGCTCATACTCGTCCTCAATGAGAAGGCCATCAGCCTCGAGGACTCCGGCGCCTATCTGCACAGCGCGACCTGCACCATCCCCGCCCCCAGCGTCGTCCGCCTGAAGCGCTTCGTGAGGGTGCCCTTTCGGGGCCCCGTCCCGCTCACCCGCCGCGCCCTGTTCGCCCGGGACGGCGGGCGCTGCGCGTACTGCGGTGGCGTCGCAACCAGCGTCGATCACGTCGTCCCGCGCAGCCGCGGCGGCCAGCACGCCTGGGAGAACGTGGTGGCGGCCTGCCGCCGCTGCAATCACGTCAAGGCCGACCGGCACGTCTCCGAGCTGGGCTGGCGGCTGCGCCATCAGCCGGCGCCGCCGTCCGGTCTGGCGTGGCGGATCATCGGCACGGGCCATAGGGATCCGCGCTGGCTGCCGTACTTGCAGGCATACGGCGCGGAGGACGCGATGGCCCGGATCGACGGCATTTCCGCCTGAGACTGACCGGGCCATCGTCGTCTGCGGCGCCGGTCGCGTGCCTGCCGCACGCCGCATGGCGATGGCCCGGTCTCAGCGGGGGCCGCGCGGGTCCTTCGAGGCCTCCTGCACCGCGTACGCCTCCACGCCCCACAGCGAGTAGCCGAACCGCGTGGCCCGCTTCTCGCCCTGGACGCGCACGAAGCGCGCGTCCGGCGCGTCCATGCGCACCGACTCCACCCCGCCCTTGCCGCCCGTGACCGTCGCCGCGTCCCGCCAGGTGCGGCCGTCCGGTGAGACCTGGACGCGGTAGCGGACGGGGTGGGCCTCCTGCCAGTGCAGCACCAGGCGGCCCAGCCGGACCGGCCGGGCCAGCTCCAGCTGCCACCAGGCGCCGTCGGTGTGCGGCGAGGACCAGCGGGTGTGCGGATCGCCGTCGAGGGCGGCCGAGGCCGGGAAGCGGGCGGCCTCCTCGCCCGAGGCCGTCGCCCGCGCCCCGCGCGCCAGGTTCGGCCCCCCGGACGGCGGATACGCCCGTACGGTCAGCATCCGCTCCTGCCCGGCCAGGACGACCGGCACCGTGAACACCCCGGCCGGTGTGCCCGCCGGCACCGTCAGCTCGATGCGGGCGGTGGCCACGCCCCCGCGCGCCGCGGTGAGCTCCGCCGGGGCCCGGACGGCGACGCCCTTCGGCGCCCGGACGGCGAGCCGCTCACGGACCGTCTCCGGACGCCGGTTGATCATGCGCACCTCGACGGACGCCGGCCGGACGCCGATCTCCGCGTCCGCTTCCCGGCCGGTGAGCTCGACGTCGGCCGCGGGGGTGTCGGCGAACCACGGGCTGAACTCGTGCACGGCGGGTGGCGCGCCGTTCCCGCCCCAGACCACGCGCAGCGCGTCGGCCCGTACCCCCTGGCCCGGCACCTGCGTCCAGCCGCTGTCGGACACCGCCCCCAGCGGCCGCCAGGTGCCGTCCGCGTCGTGGGCCTCGACCGTGCCGCTCACGCCGGGCGCGGGCGCGGTGAGCAGCGTCACGACGGTCAGCGGATGCGGCTCGGGCAGGCGCACGGCCAGGGGGGCGCCCGGTCGCGGCAGCACCACGGTGGCCGGGTCGCCGTCGGTGGCCCCGTCGGCGGTGCGCAGCGGCCGGTCGATGCCGGTCCAGCCGTTCGCCCTGGCCAGGGCCTCGTCGAGGAAGGGGGCGAGGACGCCCTTGCCGACCGTCGCCCGGCCCGCCGCGATCCGGTCGCGCAGCCGCTGCACGTCCAGCTGGGCCCGCCAGGCCGCCGCGCCGTCGCCGCGCGCCTGGGCGGTGAGCATGTCCACCGCGCGCAGGCCCGCCTCGCCGTGTCTGCCCAGCTGCTCCAGCCACGGCCGTACCTCGTCCCCCAGCAGCGACGCGAGCCTGCCGGGCGCGTCGGCCATGGTGCGGAACGCCGCGCGCAGCCGGTCCGCGGCCTCGGTCAGCCGCGCCGGGTCCGCCGCGGACTGGGCCGCGCGGAAGTCGTCCAGCAGCGGCCGCAGGTACGCCGACTCCTCGCCGCCCAGCACCGACGAGGCGTCGTTGCCGGCCAGCGCCAGCAGCGCCTCCCGGGTGGCCGCGCTCCCGGCCGTCCTCGCGCCCCGGCCGGCGAGGTCGTCGACCGCCGCCCGCCAGGACTCCTCGGGGCGGTAGCCGCGCGGATTCCAGGCGTAGTCCGCGGCGGTGAACAGCGGGATACGGGAAGCGGTGGGCTGCGCGGCGGCGTTGGCGAGCAGCGCGGTCGAGCCCGTGGCCACCGCCGGCTCGCGGCCGGTGTAGGGCCCGAGGAAGATACGGTCCTGCGCGTAGTCGTTGACCGGGTAGTTGTCCATGGTCATCAGCGGATGCCCGAAGGCCTCACGGGCGGCGGCCAGTTCACCGCCGGTGATGGTCTTGGGCACCACCCCCACGCCCGTCCACGCCACCTCCACGCGCGCGTCGAGCGCCTCGGCCAGCGCCCGCCGGAAGGCGGTGCGCCCGTCCTGGTAGTACTCGGTGGGCAGCAGCGACAGCGGGGCCGCCTCCGGGCCCTTGGCGGCCAGGTGCTCCGCCAGCGCCCCGGCGACCGCCGCCTGGGCCCTCGCCGCGGCCTTCGGGCCCGAGCCGAACTTCTCCGCGTCCGCGTCGCAGTGCCACTCGCTGTAGCTGACGTCCTCGAACTGCAGCTGGAAGGCGCGCACGCCCAGCGCCCACATCGCGTCGGCCTTGCGCTTGAGGGCCCGCACGTCCGACGCGGAGGAGAAGCACATCGCCTGCCCGGGCGAGACGGCCCAGCCGAGCGTGACGTGATTGCGGCGGGCGCGCTCGGCCAGCTCCCGGAACGCGGCGCGCTGGGCCGAGGGGTAGGGGTCGCGCCAGCGGGCCTGGCGGTAGAGGTCGTCGCCGGGCGCGTAGAGATAGCGGTTCTGCTTGGTGCGGCCCAGGAAGTCCAGCTGGGCCAGCCGCTGCTCGTGCGACCAGGGCCGACCGTAGAAGCCCTCGGTCAGCCCGCGCACCGCCGTGCCCGGCCAGTCGCGGATCACCGCCCCCGCGAAGGCGTGGCCGCCGTCGCGCTCCACCGCCAGCTGCCGCAGCGTCTGCGCCGCGTGGAACAGGCCGTCCGCGTCCGGCCCGGCCAGTGCCACGGCCGGCCGGCCGTCGAGCACCCCGGTGGCCAGGCGGTAGCCGCCCCGCGGCAGGCCGTCCGCGGCCGGGGCGCCGAGCGAGCGCAGGGCGTCCTCGGCCGCCCGGCCGCCCGCGTAGACGATCAGCCCGCTCGGCGGCGGGGTCCCGCCGGGCTGGGCGTCCACGACCCTGCGGGCACCCAGAGCGCGCAGGATCTCGCGCAGCGCCTCGATCGTGTACGGGTCGGTGCCCTGCTCGGCCATCAGGGTGACCTCGTCACCCACCCGGGCGTACGCGCCCTGGGCGTGTGCCGACTGGGGGCGCGGCCACACGGGCGGCAGGCCGCCGGCGTCCTCGCGGTCCGGGGTGCCGGGCGAGCCGGTGGCGGCGGAGGCGGCGTCGCCCGGGCGGGGGTCGGCGAGGGCGTCGGTGCCGCCGCCGAGCAGCCCGCCCAGGAGGGCGGCGGCCAGGACGGTGACCCCGGCGCGCCGGCGCCCGCCGGCCGGGCGGCCCAGGCTGCCGGTGCCCAGGGCACGGCCGGGTCGCCCGGCGGTCCCGTCGGCATCGGCGCCGCTCGCGCCGTCGCTTCCGCAGCCTCCGTACGAGGGGTCCTCGCCCAGGAACCGCACGGCCCTCTCCTCGCCCCCAGGTGGCCCTGCCCCCAGGTGTCGCTCCCGTGGAGCGACGAGCCCATCACCAGGCGCGGAGCGTGTCAACGCGGCTGACCGAACTGCCGGTAATGCCCCGCGGGACGGGGAGCGGGGGTGAAGCGGAATCGATCGGGATGTCCCCTGAAGAGACGCCAAATCGACATCGGGGAACGCAAGGTGTCGACCTCCCCGGCACGTGGGTAGGGCAGAGGCATCCGGCACGGGGGCGACCGCGGAGGTATCGATGGGCAGAGCGCGCCTTGCCGAGCTGCACGGTGTCGCCACCTCCTACGAGCCCGCGCCGGGGCAGACCGTGCGGGTGCCCGAGGACACCGTGGTCGCGGTCCTCGCCGCGCTGGGCGTCGACGCCTCCACCCCCCGGGCCGTGCGGGACGCCCTCGACGCCCACGCCACGGCCGTGCGGGGGCGGTTGCTGCCGGCGACGGTGGTGCTGCGCGAGGGCTCCGGGCGCACCCTGCCCGAGCTCCCCGAGGGCACGCGGCTGCGCGTCGACACCGAGGACGGCCGCATCCTGCGCTGGAGTGCCGGGCAGGGGACGGGCGCCGAGCCGCTCCCGCCGGGCAGCCACGTCCTGCGCGCCCAGGCCCCCGACGGGCGGTCCTGCGGCGCGCCCCTGATCGTCGCGCCCGCCCGGCTCCCCGCGCCCCCCGGGCGTGGCCACGGCTTCCTCGTGCAGCTCTACTCCCTGCTGTCCGCCCGCTCCTGGGGCATGGGGGACCTCGCCGACCTCGCCGAGTTCGCCGCCTGGTCGGGCCGCACCTTCGGCTCGGACTTCGTCCAGGTCAACCCCCTGCACGCGGCGGTGCCCGGACCGCCCACCGACCCCTCGCCCTACCGCCCCTCCTCCCGGCGCTTCCCCGACCCGGTCCATCTGCGGGTCGAGGAGATCCCCGAGTTCGCCTACCTCACCGGGGCCGCGCGCGCCCGGGCCGACGAGCTCCTGGCGGGTGCCGCCGCGCTGCGCGAGGCCGTGCTGCGCCGGGGCGAGCTGATCGACCGCGACGCGGTCTGGGACCTCAAGCGCCGGGCCCTGGAGCTGGTGCGGGCCGTGCCGCAGAGCCCCGGCCGCCGGGCGGCCTACGACGACTTCCTCGCCGAACAGGGCCAGGCGCTCGACGACCACTCCACCTGGTGCGCGCTGGCCGAGGTGCACGGCCCGGACTGGCGGGCCTGGCCCGCGGGCCTGCGGGACCCGCGCTCGGCGCGCACCGCCCGCGCCCGCGGCGAGCTGCTGGAGCGGGTCGACTTCCACTGCTGGCTGGCCTGGCTCACCGACGGGCAGCTGGCCGCGGCCCAGCGGGCGGCCCGCGACGCCGGCATGCGCGTCGGCCTCGTCCACGACCTGGCCGTCGGAGTCCACCCCTCCGGTGCCGACGCCTGGGCCCAGCAGGACGCCTTCGCCGCCGGCATGTCGATCGGCGCCCCGCCCGACGCCTTCAACGCCCGGGGCCAGGACTGGGGCCTGCCGCCCTGGCGCCCCGACGCCCTCGCGGCCACCGGCTACGCCCCGTACCGCGAGCTGCTGCGCGGGCTGCTGCGGCACGCGGGAGCGCTGCGGATCGACCATGTGATGGGGCTGTTCCGGCTGTGGTGGGTGCCGCAGGGCTACGAGCCCCGGCGCGGGGCCTACGTGCGCTACGACGCCGAGGCCATGCTCGGCGTGCTGGCCCTGGAGGCGCACCGCGCGGGCGCCGCCGTCATAGGCGAGGACCTGGGCACGGTCGAGCCCGGCGTGCGCGAGACGCTGGCCGAGCGCGGGGTGCTCGGCACCTCGGTGCTGTGGTTCGAGCGTGATTACGAGGCCGGGGGAGACGGCGACGCCCACCCGGAGCCGCTGGAGCCCGGGCGCTGGCGCTCCGGCTGCCTGGCCACCGCCACGACCCACGACCTGCCGAGCACCGCGGCCCGGCTCACCGGCGACCACGTCGAGCTGCGGCACCGGCTGGGGCTGCTCACCCGCCCGCTGGAGGAGGAGCAGCGCGAGGACGCCATGGGGGTCGCCCAGTGGCTGGCCCTCTTCGGCCGGCTGGGGCTGCTCCCGGAGGGGCCGGGCGACGAGGAGGCGGCGATCAAGGCGGTGCACCGCTTCCTGCTGCGCACGCCCGCCGCGATGGTCGGCATCTGGCTGCCGGACGCGGTGGGGGACCGGCGGCCCCAGAACCTGCCGGGCACCTGGGACCAGTACCCGAACTGGCGGCTGCCCGTCGCCGACGCCTCGGGCCGTCCCCTGTCGCTGGAGGAGCTGGCCGCCTCGCCCCGGCTGCACGCGCTGATGGAGGAGGTCAGGGCGGCCGGCGGCCGGCGGTGACGCGGATAGGCCACCCCGGGCGCGCGGGCCCGGCAGGTGTCCGATACGTTGAGGCCGTGAGCAATAAGGTCAACAAGAACGCCGTGCGTGCCGGTGCCATCTCCGCAGGCACGCTGCTGATGCTGCTGATGTCGTCCCCCGCGTTCGCGCTCACCCGCGACGACGGTGACGACCCGGGCCCCGGCCTGAGCACGATCAACACGATCGGTCTCTACGTGGTCGCGCCGATCGTCCTCTTCCTGGTGATCACGGGCCTGACCATGGTCCTCGCCAAGAACTCCGACAACAAGCGCACGCACGACACGCACTACCCGCGCACCGCGCGCTGACGCTGCTCGTCTGACCGCAGGCCCCAAAGCCGACACCTTCGGGTGTCGGCTTTTTTGCTGCCCTTTCCATGTATGGGCCACCGGCTTTGGCGTTTGTCCCACCATTAACCTACGGTGTCGTAACCTACGGAGCCGTAGGTAATGATCGTTCCAGGAGCTGCCCGTGACCATCGCCCCCTCCCACGCCGGCCAGGCCGCATGGAGCGACAGTCGCCTGCTGTACGCACTCGAAGAGGTCGTCGAGACCGAGCTGAACCGGCACCTGAAGGTGGCCAAGGAATGGATGCCGCACGAGTACGTGCCGTGGAGCGACGGCCGTAACTTCGACGGTGTCATGGGCGGCGAGCCCTGGGCCCCCGAGCAGTCGAAGGTCACGGACATCGGGCGCACCGCCCTCATCGTCAACCTGCTGACCGAGGACAACCTCCCCAGCTACCACCACGAGATCGCCACCCTCTTCGGCCGCGACGGCGCCTGGGGGACGTGGGTGCACCGCTGGACCGCCGAGGAGGGCCGGCACGGCATCGTGATGCGGGACTACCTGCTCACCTCGCGCGCCGTGGACCCGGTCGCCCTGGAGCGGTTCCGGATGCAGCACATGTCGGAGGGGTTCGAGTCCGACAACCGCCACAGCATGCTGCACTCGGTGGCCTACGTCGCCTTCCAGGAGCTGGCCACCCGCATCTCGCACCGCAACACCGGCCACAACTCCGGTGACCCGGTCTGCGACCGCATGCTCGCCCGCATCGCCACGGACGAGAACCTGCACATGGTCTTCTACCGCAACCTGCTGGGGAAGGCCTTCGAGCTGGCGGCCGACCAGACGATGTGCGCCGTGCGCGACGTCGTGGTCGGCTTCCGGATGCCCGGCCACGGCATCCCCGGCTTCGAGCGGGCCGCCGCGCAGATGGCCATCGGCGGCATCTACAACCTGCGCATCCACCACGACGACGTGCTCCAGCCGGTGCTGCGCTTCCTGAAGGTCCTCGAGATCACGGGCCTGGGCCCCGAGGGCCTGCGCGCCCAGGAGGAGCTGGGGATGTTCATGGGCGGCCTCGACGACCAGGCGAGGAAGTTCGACGAGAAGCGCGAGGCGCTGCTGGCCCGCCGGCGGGCCCGGGCGGAGAAGGCCTGACACGCCTGGAACGCCAAAAACGCCGAGGGCGCCCCGGACCGGACGGTCCGGGGCGCCCTCGTGCGTGGTCTCAGACGGCGGCGGCCGAGTCCGCCGCCTGCGCCTTCAGCGCACGCTCGACACCCGCACGGGACTCCGTGACCAGACGCCGCAGCGCCGCGTTCGGCTCGGCCGAGGCCAGCCAGGCGTCCGTGGCGTCCAGCGTGGCCTGGGAGACCTGCAGGGCCGGGTAGAGGCCGACCGCGATCTGCTGGGCCATCTCGTGGCTGCGCTTGGACCAGACGTCCTTGACCACCGCGAAGTACTTCTCGGCGTAGGGCGCGAGCAGCTCGCGCTGGTCGGTCTGCTGGAAGCCGCCGATGACCGACTCCTGGACCGCGTTGGGCAGCTTGTCGGAGTCGATGACCGAGGCCCACGCCTCGGCCTTCGCCTCGGCCGTCGGCCGTGCGGCGCGCGCCCAGGCGGCGTGCTCCTCGCCCGCGGAGGTCTTGTCGCGCTCCAGCTCGGCGGCGATGGCCTTCTCGTCCGCGCGGCCCGTCGCGGCCAGCCGGCCGAGCAGGTCCCAGCGCAGCTCGGTGTCGATCTTCAGGCCCTCGACCGACTCGGTGCCGTCCAGCAGCGCGGCCAGGAGGTCGAGCTGCTCGCCGGTGCGGGCGGTGGCGGCGAAGGCGCGGGCCCAGGCCAGCTGGTGGTCGCTGCCCGGCTGGGCCGCGCGCAGGTGCTCCAGCGTGGCCTCGGTCCACTTCGCCAGGCCGCTCTCGCGCCACGTGGGCGCCGCGTACAGGTCGATGGCGGTCTTCACCTGGCGCTGCAGCGACTGCACGACGCCGATGTCGGACTCCTTGGCGATGCCCGAGAGCACCAGGTCCAGGTAGTCGCGGGTGGCCAGCTCGCCGTCGCGGGTCATGTCCCAGGCGGAGGCCCAGCACAGGGCGCGCGGGAGGGACTCGGTGAAGTCGCCCAGGTGCTGGGTGACCGTCGCCAGGGACTCGGCGTCCAGGCGCACCTTGGCGTACGACAGGTCGTCGTCGTTGAGCAGCACGACCGCCGGGCGGGCCCTGCCCACCAGCGCCTCGACGGGCGTCAGCTCGCCGTCGACGTCCAGCTCGATGCGGTCCTTGCGGACCAGCTTGCCGTTCTCGAGCTCGTACAGGCCGATCGCGATGCGGTGCGGGCGGAGCGTGGGCTCGCCCTTGGCGCCGGCGGGCAGCGCGGGGGCCTCCTGCTTGACGGCGAAGGCGGTGATGACGCCGGCGGCGTCCGTGGTGATCTCGGGCCGCAGGATGTTGATGCCGGCCGTCTCCAGCCACGCCTTCGACCAGGCCTTCAGGTCGCGGCCGGAGGTCTTCTCCAGCGCGCCGAGCAGGTCGGACAGGCGGGTGTTGCCGAAGGCGTGGGCCTTGAAGTACGCCTGGACGCCGGTGAAGAACTCGTCCATGCCGACGTAGGCGACGAGCTGCTTGAGGACGGAGGCGCCCTTGGCGTACGTGATGCCGTCGAAGTTGACGAGCACGTCGTCCAGGTCGCGGATGTCCGCCATGATCGGGTGCGTGGAGGGCAGCTGGTCCTGCCGGTAGGCCCACGTCTTCATGGAGTTGGCGAACGTCGTCCACGAGTGGGGCCACTTGCTGCCGGGCGCGTACGCCTGGCAGGCGATGGAGGTGTAGGTGGCGAACGACTCGTTCAGCCACAGGTCGTTCCACCACTCCATGGTGACCAGGTCGCCGAACCACATGTGCGCCAGCTCGTGCAGGATGGTCTCCGCGCGGACCTCGTACGCGGCGTCCGTGACCTTCGAGCGGAAGACGTACTGGTCGCGGATGGTGACCGCGCCCGCGTTCTCCATCGCGCCCGCGTTGAACTCCGGCACGAACAGCTGGTCGTACTTGGCGAAGGGGTAGGCGTAGTCGAACTTCTCCTGGAACCAGTCGAAGCCCTGCCGCGTGACCTCGAAGATCGCGTCCGCGTCGAGGAACTCGGCCAGCGAGGGACGGCAGTAGATGCCCAGCGGGACGCTCTGCCCGTCCTTCTCGTAGGAGCTGTGCACCGCGTGGTACGGGCCGGCGATCAGCGCGGTGATGTACGTGGAGATGCGCGGGGTCGGCTCGAAGCGCCAGATGTTGTCGGCGGGGCGCTCGGGCGTCGGCGAGTTGGAGATGACCGTCCAGCCCTCGGGGGCCTTCACGGTGAACTGGAACGTCGCCTTCAGGTCGGGCTGCTCGAAGGAGGCGAAGACGCGGCGGGCGTCGGGCACCTCGAACTGGGTGTAGAGGTAGGCCTGGTCGTCGACCGGGTCCACGAACCGGTGCAGACCCTCGCCCGTGTTGGTGTACGCGCAGTCGGCGACGACCTTCAGCTCGTTGCGCCCCGCCACCAGGCCGGGCAGGGCGATGCGGCTGTCCGCGAAGACGTCGGCCGGGGTGAGCGCGGTCCCGTTCAGCACGACCTCGTGCACGGTCGGGGCCACCAGGTCGATGAACGACTCGCCCGCCTCGGCGGCGTCGAAGCGCACGGTGGTCACGGACCGGTAGGTGCCGCCCTCCTGCGCCCCGGAGAGGTCGAGGTCGATCTCGTACGCGTCCACGGCCAGCAGCCGCGCCCGCTGCTGCGCCTCTTCACGGGTCAGGTTCGTTCCGGGCACCGGGGCATCTCCTTAGCGTTCCGCAATGTCGCGACTTCCGGCCATCCTTCCACGCCGTCGCTGTGCGTGGCGGTTCGTACGCTGACGGCTGAGTGGGTCCTGATCTTCAGGACCGAGGCCGCCTCCGACTTTGGACCGAGGCGTACCCCCATGACCGCTTTTCAGATGCACGTGCTGGTAGCGTTTACCTGCAAGTTAATTGCAATAAGCAGTCGGAGGGCTCGGCATGGCCATCTACACACTTCCCGAACTCCCGTACGATTACGCGGCTCTGCAGCCCGTCATCGACGCGAAGATCATTGAGCTGCACCACGACAAGCACCACGCGGCGTACGTCAAGGGCGCGAACGACACGCTCGAGCAGCTCGCCGAGGCCCGTGACAAGGACCAGTGGGGGGCCATCAACGGCCTCGAGAAGAGCCTGGCCTTCCACCTCTCCGGCCACATCCTGCACAGCATCTACTGGCAGAACATGACCGGCGACGGCGGCGGCGAGCCCCTCGACAAGGACGGCGTGGGCGAGCTCGCGGACGCCATCGCCGAGTCCTTCGGCTCCTTCGCCAAGTTCAAGGCGCAGCTGACCAAGGCCTCCGCCACCACGCAGGGCTCCGGCTGGGGCGTGCTCGCCTACGAGCCGATCAGCGGCCGCCTGATCGTCGAGCAGGTCTACGACCACCAGGGCAACGTGGGCCAGGGCTCCGTGCCGATCCTGGTCTTCGACGCCTGGGAGCACGCCTTCTACCTGCAGTACAAGAACCAGAAGGTCGACTTCATCGACGCCATGTGGGCCGTCGTCAACTGGCAGGACGTGGGCAAGCGCTACCTCGCCGCCAAGGAAAAGGGCAGCTCCATCATCCTGGCGCCCTGATCCGACCCCCGGACCGCCTGCTCGTGATCGTCTTCTCACCCTTCACGCGGCGGGCGAACGGAAGGGGCCCCCGCGCGTTCGGATCGCGCGGGGGCCCCTTCCCATTGTCCCCGTCTCAGGCGTGGCCGAAGGCCTCGCCCTTGACCGTGAACTCTCTCGCGAGCCCCGTCTCGTGCAGCCGGGCGAACGGGGTGAACGGCACTCCCAGCTCCGACCCGCCCCGGTCGAAGTTCCACGCCTTCTGCACGGCGAAGCGGTAGTCCACCGCCGTCCCGCCCTCCGCGTCCACCCGGACGGTGCCCGTCAGGCGGAACTCCGCGCAGCGCAGGGCCAGCCACCAGTCGGTGCTGACCCGGTGGGTGATCAGCACGTCGCGCCAGCCGCTGTCCGCCGGGTACGCGGCGGGAGTGCGCGGAGCCGCGCGCCAGCGCTCGAGCGCCTCGGCGCGCCACCGCTCCAGCTGCTCCCCCGCGGCCGCGGACACGGCCGGCAGGGCGAGCAGCTCCTCGGCGTCCACCCGGTACGCGGAGCCCGTGCCGCGCAGGTAGTGACGGAGCATGCCCGCCGCCCGCCGCAGCCCCAGCAGTGCCCACACGAGCCGCAGCGCATGGCACAGCGCCAGCGTCAGCAGGTCGTACGGGCGTACCGGCAGCTCCGCGTGGGCCGCGTTGCCGCACGGCGGCTCGGCCTCGGCCCAGCCGCCGTCACGGCCGAGCGGCCGGGAGAGGTCGGTCTGGCCCATACCGGGACATTAATGGACCGTGCCCACACCCGCAGGTCGACGCCGCCGGGCGAGCCGCGACCGGTCAGTCGGGACCGTCGCCTCAGTCGAAGACCGGACCCTGCCGACGCGTCCTCTTGATCTCGTAGAAGCCGGGCGTGCCGGCCACCAGCAGGGTGCCGTCCCACAGGCTGGCCGCCGCTTCGCCCTTGGGGGCGGGGGTGACGACCGGGCCGAAGAAGGCGACCTCGGCGCCCTCCGGGCCGGGCACGGAGATGATCGGGGTGCCGACCTCCTCGCCGACCTTGTCGATGCCCTCCTTGTGGGAGATGCGCAGCTCGTGGTCGTGGGCGTCGGTGTCCGCGGCGTCCGCGAGGCGGGACGGCAGGCCGGCCTCCTCCAGCGCGGCCAGGATCGTGCCGCGGTCGCGCGGCAGACCCTCGTTGTGGAAGCGCCGGCCGATCGCGGTGTAGAGGCGACCCAGCACCTCGTCGCCGAACTCCTTCGCGGCCGCGACGCACACCCGCACCGGGCCCCAGGCCTCGGTGCGCAGGAACTCCCGGTACTCCTCGGGCACCTGGTCGAGCTTGTCCTCGTTGAGCACGGCCAGGCTCATCACGTGCCAGCGCACGTCCACGGGCCGGACCTTCTCCACCTCCAGCATCCAGCGCGAGGTGAGCCAGGCCCAGGGGCAGGCGGGGTCGAACCAGAAGTCGGCGGTCACTCTCTCCGCGGTCACACGAATCTCCTCTGACGAGCTGGACAGTCAGTGATTCAACAAGCACCCCCCGTGCCATGATTCCTGGTATTCGAAATACGAGACGAACACGAGGGAGCCGCGTCGTGCCCGGTGAGAACCTGACCCGTGAGGAGGCCCGGCAGCGGGCCCACCTGCTGTCCGTGGACTCCTACGACGTGGCCCTCGACCTGCGCTCCGCGGTGGGCGCGGGCCCCGAGCCCCGCACGTTCCGGTCGGTGACCACCGTGCGCTTCCGCTGCTCCGAGCCGGGCGCCGCCACCTTCGCGGACCTCGTGGCCCCCGCTGTGACGTCGCTCACCCTCAACGGCCGGGAGCTGGACCCGAAGGCCGTCTTCGACGGCGCGCGGATCGCCCTGGAGGACCTCGCCGCCGAGAACGTCCTGACCGTGGACGCCCAGTGCGCGTACAGCCGCACCGGCGAGGGCATGCACCGCTTCGCCGACCCCGAGGACGGCGAGGTCTACCTCTACACCCAGTACGAACCCGCCGACGCCCGCCGCGTCTTCGCGAACTTCGAGCAGCCCGACCTCAAGGCCCCCTTCACCTTCTCGGTCACCGCGCCCGCGTCCTGGACCGTGCTCAGCAACGGCGAGCAGGACGGCGAGGCGGAGCCGGTGGACTCCGACGCCGCCTCCGCCACCTGGCGGTTCGTCACCACCCGGCCCATCTCCACCTACATCACCGCCGTCGTCGCGGGCCCGTACCACGTCGTGCGCGACCACTACCGCCGCACGTTCGAGGACGGCACGGTCCTGGAGATCCCGCTGGGCGCGCTGTGCCGCAAGGGCCTGGCCCGCCACTTCGACGCCGACGACATCTTCACCGTCACCAAGCAGGGCCTGGACTTCTTCCACGACCACTTCGACTACCCGTACCCCTTCGGGAAGTACGACCAGGCGTTCGTGCCGGAGTACAACATCGGCGCCATGGAGAACCCGGGCTGCGTGACCTTCCGGGAGGAGTTCGTCTTCCGCGGCAAGGTGACGCAGGCCGCGTACGAGCGCCGCGCCAACGTGATCCTGCACGAGATGGCGCACATGTGGTTCGGCGACCTGGTGACCATGCAGTGGTGGGACGACCTGTGGCTCAAGGAGTCCTTCGCGGACTTCATGGGCGCCTTCTCGCTGGCCGAGGCGACCCGCTTCACCAATGCCTGGGTCACCTTCGCCAACAACCGCAAGTCCTGGGCCTACCGCGCCGACCAGCTGCCCTCCACGCACCCCGTCACGGCCGACATCCGCGACCTCGAGGACGCCAAGCTCAACTTCGACGGCATCACCTACGCCAAGGGCGCCTCGGTCCTCAAGCAGCTCGTCGCCTACGTCGGCCGCGACGCCTTCCTCGAGGGCGCCCGGCGCTACTTCAAGCGCCACGCCTACGGCAACACCCGCCTCAGCGACCTGCTGGAGGTGCTCGAGGAGACCTCGGGCCGGGACATGGCCGCCTGGTCGCGGTCCTGGCTGCAGACGGCCGGCGTCAACTCGCTGACCCCGCTGGCCACCTACGACGCCGCCGACCGCATCACCGAGCTCGCCGTCCTGCAGGAGGCGCCCGACACCCACCCCGAGCTGCGCCCGCACCGCGTGGCCGTGGGCCTGTACCGCCGGCGGGAGGCGGGCGGCGCGCTCGAGCGCTACGCCCGTGCCGAGGTCGACGTCACCGGCCCCCGCACGGTGGTCACGGAGCTGGCCGGCGCCGAGCGGCCCGAGCTGATCCTCGTCAACGACGAGGACCTCACCTACTGCAAGATCCGCTTCGACGAGGCCTCGCTGGACACCCTCCGGCAGCACCTGGGCGACCTCACCGACCCGCTCGCCCGCGCCCTGTGCTGGTCCGCCCTGTGGAACCTCACCCGCGACGGGCTCATGCCCACCCGCGACTACCTGGAGCTGGTGCGGCGCTTCGCGGGCGCCGAGAGCGACATCGGCGTCCTGCAGATGGTGCAGGCCTGGGCCACCGGCGCGCTCGTGCACTACGCCGCCCCCGACCGGCGCGAGGAGGACGGCCGGCAGCTCGCCCAGAGCGCGCTGCGCGAGCTGCGGCTGGCCGAGCCCGGCAGCGGCCACCAGCTGGCGTGGGCCCGGTTCTTCGCCCAGCTCGCCGACGACGAAGGCGACCTGCAGCTGCTGCACGGGCTGCTGGACGGCGCCGCGAAGATCGACGGCCTGGACGTGGACCAGGAGCTGCGCTGGGCTTTCCTGGGCACCCTCGCCGCCCGGGGCGCCGCCGACGAGTCGGCGCTGGCCGCCGAGCTCGCCCGGGACAACACCGCCTCCGGCAGGCGCCACCAGGTCCGCTGCCTGGCCGCCCGCCCGTCCGCCGAGGTCAAGGCCGCCGCCTGGGCCGCGGTCGTCGACTCCGACACGCTCTCCAACGCCCTCGCCGAGGCCACCATCGCGGGCTTCGACCAGCCGTCCCAGCGGGAGCTGCTGGCGCCGTTCGCCCCGCGCTACTTCGAGGTGATCGAGCGCGTGTGGCGGGAGCGGTCCATCGAGATCGCCATGGCGGTCGTCCGCGGCCTGTTCCCGATGCTGCAGGGCGACCGGCCGACGCTGGACGCCACCGACGCCTGGCTGGCCGCACACCAGGACGCCGCCCCCGCGCTGCGCCGGCTGGTGCTGGAGGCCCGCGACGACCTGGCGCGGGCCCTGCGCGCCCAGGCCTGCGACGCGGCCGCCGCGAGCTGAGGGACGCCGGGGGACATCGAGGGAAGGTGCCGACCGGCCCGGGGACACGGTTTCGGCACGTTTCAATTCCCCGGGTTTCAAAGCGGCGTTGTCCTGAATTGTCGACGGCCCCGTAACAGCGGTTAGGGGGCGGGCGGAGAGCGGGAATGGCGGGGGCATGAACCCCAACACCCCCCTCTCCCCACGCCCCCTGTACCACCTCTCCGATGTGCGTCACCGGGTCATGACGGCACGTCAGTTGAGGGAGCACGGCGTCACTGGGGCCGACGTCACCGAGCGCTGCCGACCCGGCGGGCCCTGGCGGAGGCTGCTGCCCGGGGTCTTCCTCCTCCACACCGGCCCCGCCACCAGCGAGGAGCGGCTGCACGCCGCCCTGATGTACACCCTCCCGCGGGCCCAGGTGCCCCGGCAGCCCGGCCCGTCCGCCGCGCGGGCCCCGGAGCCGGCCCCCTACGGCCATGCGATGATCACGGGCCCGGCCGCGCTCGCCCTGCACCGCTTCACCTGCGTGCCCTCGCTGCTCTCCCTCGACCACATCGACGTCCTGCTGCCCCGCACCCGCCGGCTGCGCTCGAACGGGTTCGTCAGGCTGGTACGGGCGCACACCGTGCCGCGCCCCCAGCTGCTGACGGGCGTGCCGGTCGCCCCGGCCGCTCGTGCGGTCGCCGACACCGTGGCACAGCTGACCGACGCGCAGGCGGTGCGCGCTCTGCTGAGCGAGGCCGTGCGCGGCGGGCACGCCGAGGCGGCGGCGGTCGTGCGGGAGCTGACGCGGGCCCGGCTGCTGAGCCGGCCGCACGTGGTGGACGCCGTGGAGGCGCTGCTGGCGGAGGGCCGGTCCGTCGCCGAGGGCAGGCTCTACGACATGGTGCGCGAGCACGCGCTGCCCGCGCCGCTGTGGAACGTCGACCTGCGGTTGCCCGGCGGCCCGCACCTCGGGGGAGTGGACGCCTTCTGGCCCGACCACGCGGTGGCCCTGGAGATCGACGCGCGCTCGCCCCGGCCGGAGGAGGACCCGCTGTGGTCCGAACACTCCCGCAAGCGCGAGCACCTGGAGCGGCTGGGCATCACGGTCGTGCGCGTCACGCCGAAGCGGCTGCGGGACGCCGAGGGCCTGGAGCAGCAGGCCGCGGTCGTCCGGACCGCCCTGGTGGCGTCGGCCGACCGCGAGCCCTGCGCGTACGTCGTCGTCCTGCCGAGGTGATCCCGTTGGGGCCGCCGGCCGGAGCCGTCAGCGCCGGCTGAGCAGCAGCTCGGTGTTGCGGTCGGTCGGCGCGCCCGCGAGCGAGTTGTCCGAGCCCGGTGCGTTGAAGGCCAGCTCCCGGTAGAGGGAGGCGAGCCCGGTCTGGGAGAGGTCGTGGAAGTCGGTCTTGTAGGGCGCGGCCGACTCGATGAGCGTGGTGAACAGGGAGATCGTGCCGTCGTGGTTGTCGGTGATCTCGATGATCCGGGCGAGCTGCGGGTAGTCGACGTGCGAGGCGGTGGCGATCTCCCAGAAGCCGCCGCGGGGGCGGATGCGGTTGCGGTGGCTGTGGCCGTTGATCCAGGCCAGGACGTTGTTGTGGCGCTGGAGGAGGGCGAGTACCTCGTCGCCGCCGTGCCGTTTCTCGCCCGGGTGGGCGGGGTCGGGCGTCATGTTGTTCATGCTCCAGCTGGGGTGGTGGCTGAAGACCAGGGCGTACTGGTCCTTGTGCTCCTTCAGCGTCCGGTCCAGCCAGTCGAGTTGGGAGGTGCCCAGCGAGCCCTGGTAGTGGCCGCCGGGGTCCGTGGAGTCCATGCTGATGCCGATGACCTTGTCGGACACCTTGAAGGTGTAGTAGAGGGTGCCCGCGTCGAGGTTGGCGCGGGTGTAGCCGTGGCCGGCGGGCCCGCGCCCGGTGTACTGGGGGTCGAGGTGCGCAGCCACGTACTGGCGCGCGGTCAGCGGCACCCGGCGCGGGTCGGCGGTGATCGTGCGCATGTCCTTCTTGTGCGACTTGAGCATGGACTCTATGCGCTTGCCCTTGGGGTCGGCGCCGCCGACCTCGCCCTCCATCAGCCATTTGGCCTCGGCGGGCGGGATGTACTGCAGCTTGCGGTCGCCGACGCAGATCTCGGCGATGAAGGAGCCCGCCGCCGGGTAGCAGCCGCCGGACAGCAGGTCGTGGTTGCCGAAGGTGGAGTACCAGGGGATGTTCAGACCGGGGCTGGTGACCCGTCGCAGGGCGGCGTCGAGGTAGCCGTCGATCCGGGGGTAGCCGGCCTGTTTGTCCTGGTCGCGCAGGGCGCTCTCGGGGTGCCAGTACTGCTTGAGGCCGCTGTTCTGCACGCCCTCGTAGTGGCGTGGGTCGCCGGTGTTGGGGGTCAGCCGGCCGCCGCTGAGGGCGGTCAGGAACCACTCGACCTCGATCTTGGCGTTCTCGTCGCCGTTGTCGCCGGTGGTGACGACGAAGCCGAACGGGGCGCCGGTGGCTGGCCCCCGGCGCACCTTGTTGACGCGCTCGACCAGGGAGACCACGCCCGGCAGCGTCAGCGCCTCGTGCGGTCGCCAGCCCCCCACGTCCCCGGCGCGGAAGAACTCGTACCGCAGCGGGTGCTGTACGTCCGTCAGATGCAGGTCGGTGAACTGCACGAAGGAGGCCAGCGTGGTCCGCCGGTCCTCGCGGCCGTTCTGCGCCTGGGCCAGCTCGGCGCGGACGACCCTGGGCCAGCCGGGGCCGTCGCCGAGCCGCCGGTAGCCGCTGCTGCCGCGCGGGGCGGCGACGGAGGCGAGGGTGGTGCCGGCATCCGTGGGTGCCCCGGCGGCGGGGGCCGCCGCGGTGCCGGCGGCCGGGGCCGGGGTGGGGTCGCCGGGTGTGGCCGAGGCCGGTCCGTCCGTGCCCACGGCGAGGCCCAGCCCGGTGGCCGTGGTGACGGCTCCCGCGGCGGCCAGGAACGTACGGCGGTCGAGGTGCGAGGCTGCGGTTCTGCGGGATCTGCGGTGCATGGCGGTCTCCCCGAGTGCGAACGCGAAGGCTGGCGGTCTGGCGGGCGGTCGGCGCTTGCGGTCAGTGAGGAGCGTTGGCAGCGCGAGTGACCTGGGCGTGAACTAAGCCGCAACGGTCGCCGCCGATCCCCTCACATGGATCTTGGCTACTGCGAACTGACATACACCACTCGTCCCCTGGAGTGCTGACGCTCACTCAGCGTTCACCCTCGAGGGGAACGCTCTCGCCGGTCACGGGCCGGTCCTTTAGTCCGTTTGTCCTACAGGCGCTGAGCTGCGCTGATGCCCTGACCGCTTCACGGCCTCCGTCCCGCTTCATCCCGCGTGGCGTGTGGCGGGTTTACGCCATCTTTATGTTCTCGCCCGGGCAACTCTCCCCAAACCCCCGCCACTTCCATAAAAGTGATCGCTCACCCGGGTTCGATTTCCGGACGCCGTGTCGTCGTGCCTCCGGCCGTCCCCGTCGTTGTCCGTTCACCACCTCCAGCCAGGGATGCTCATGACCCCCACCCCCGATGTCCCGACCGCGCCGACCGGCGCGAGACGTGCGGCCCGAATAGCCGTCGCGGCCTCCGTCGTGGCCGCGCTCACCGCGGCGGGCGCCGCCCCCGCGCTCGCGGCGGACCCCACGCCGGCCCCCGGCCCGGTGAAGTCCGCCCCGGACAAGCTCGGTTCGCAGGACGCCGACCTGCTGGCGAAGGCCAAGGCGGACGGCGACCGGACCGTCACGATGATGATCGCCACGCAGCCCGGCCGGACCGGTGCGGTCGCCGGCAAGCTGGACGCGATCACGGGCGCCTCGGTGGGCCAGGCGTACGACAAGCTCGGCTACGTCCGGGTCACCGTCCCGACGGGCAAGGCCGACGCCGCCATCGACGAGGCGAAGAAGCTCGACGACGTCCACGGCATCGACCTCAAGCAGGAGATCAAGCTCCCGGATCCCTCGACGCGTGGTGACTCCGGAAACGCAGCGCAGGGTGCGCCGAAGCTCGCCAAGGACCGGACCTACCCGGCTCCGGGGAAGAACACCCCGGCGAAGAACCCCTACCAGCCGGCCTTCGAGACCGGCGCCGTCGAGTTCACCGAGGACCACCCCAAGGCCGACGGCCGCGGCGTGACCATCGGCGTCCTGGACTCCGGCGTCGACCTCGGGCACCCCGCGCTGCAGAAGACCACCACGGGCGAGCGCAAGATCGTCGACTGGGTGACCGCCACCGACCCGCTCGTGGACCAGGACGGCACCTGGCTGCCGATGACCTCCGACGTCACGGGCCCGTCCTTCTCCTTCAACGGCCGCACCTACACCGCGGCCGCCACCGGCTCGTACCAGGTCGCCCTCTTCCGTGAGAGCGAGACCGCCGGCGGCGACATGAAGGGCGACCTCAACCGGGACGGCGACACCACCGACTCCTGGGCCGTCCTCTACGACAAGGCCAAGGGCACCGTCCGCGTCGACCTCGACGACGACGGCGACTTCGGCAACGACGCGGACATGAAGCCGTACAAGGATGGCTACCAGGTCGGCTACTTCGGCAAGGACAACCCGGACACCGCGATCGCCGAGCGCATCCCCTTCGTCGTGCAGATCCGCAAGGACGTGCCGATGGACCCCAAGGGCGGCGACTGGACCGGCAAGAAGGCCGACTTCGTCAACATCGGCGTCATCGAGTCCGAGCACGGCACCCACGTCGCGGGCATCACCGCGGCCAATGGCCTCTTCGGCGGGAAGATGAACGGCGCCGCCCCCGGCGCCAAGATCGTCTCCTCCCGCGCCTGCACCTGGACCGGCGGCTGCACCAACGTGGCGCTCACCGAGGGCATGATCGACCTCGTCGTGAACCGCGGCGTCGACATCGTCAACATGTCGATCGGCGGCCTGCCGGCGCTCAACGACGGCAACAACGCCCGCGCCGAGCTCTACACCCGCCTCATCGACACCTACGGCGTCCAGCTCGTGATCTCCGCCGGCAACAGCGGCCCGGGCCTGAACACCATCGGCGACCCGGCCCTGGCCGACAAGGTCGTCAGCGTCGGCGCCTCCGTCTCCAAGGAGACCTGGGCCGCCAACTACGGCTCCGAGGTCAAGACGGCGTACGCGATGATGCCCTTCTCCTCCCGCGGCCCGCGCGAGGACGGCGGCTTCACCCCGACGATCACCGCCCCCGGCGCGTCGGTCAACACCACGCCGACCTGGGAGCCGGGCGCACCCGTCAAGGAGGCCGGCTACGACCTCCCGCCCGGCTACGGCATGCTGCAGGGCACCTCGATGGCCTCCCCGCAGGCCACGGGCGCGATGGCGCTGCTGATCTCGGCCGCCAAGCAGAAGCACATGAAGCTCGCCCCGGCCGACCTGCGCACGGCGCTGACCAGCACCGCCAAGAAGATCAAGGGCTTCCAGGCGTACGAGCAGGGCTCCGGCCTGATCGACATCGTCGAGGCCTGGGAGTCCCTGCGCGAGGGCGCCACCGCCCACGAGTACGCCGTCAAGGCCCCCGTGGCGACCGCGCTCTCCCACCGGCTCAAGACCCCCGGCTTCGGCACGGGCCTCTACGACCGCGAGGGCGGCCTGAAGGCCGGCGAGACCCGTACGTACGACGTCGAGATCACCCGCACCTCCGGCCCGGACAAGCCGGTGTGGCACGAGCTCGAGTGGCGCAACAACGACGGCACCTTCAAGCTCGTCGGTGACAACGAGGTCAAGCTGCCGCTGAACAAGCCCGTGACCGTCAAGGTCAAGGCGAAGGCCAAGGCCGCCGGCATCCACAGCGCGATCCTCGCCGTCGACGACGACCGCACCGAGGGCATCGACAAGCAGATCATGACGACCGTGATCGTCGCCGAGCCGCTCACCTCGAACGTCTTCAAGACGTCCGGCAAGGCCACCCGCAACGCGACCACGTCGTACTTCGTGACCGTGCCCAAGGGCACCACGTCCCTGGACGTCGCGATGAGCGGCCTGGCCGAGGGCAGCCAGACCCGGTTCATCGCCATCAGCCCCTACGGCGTCCCGGCCGACAAGACCTCCACGGTCAACTGCTACCCGAACTACCCCAACCCGGACAACACCTGCCGTCCGGACCAGCGTTCCTACGCGAACCCGGTCCCGGGCGTGTGGGAGATCGAGGTCGAGTCCCGCCGCACCTCGCCGCTGCTCACCAACCCCTACGAGCTGACGGTCACGGCGAAGCCGTAATCCCCGAAACGGGACGGGAGGGGCGGGCGCTAGCGCCCGCCCCTCCCTGTGTTCCGGCCTCGTCCGTACTTCGGACAATCGATTGGACTTTTGGTGCCCGCAGGACCCCATGATGGGAGCGTTCAGCCGCGCAACACGTACGTAGGGAGCCCTCTCGTGAGGATCGGAATCGTCGGAGCCACCGGTCAGGTCGGCGGAGTCATGCTCAAGATCCTCGCCGACCGTAAATTCCCGGTCTCCGAGCTGCGCCTGTTCGCCTCGGCGCGCTCCGCCGGGTCCACGCTCTCCTGGCAGGGCCGGGACGTCACCATCGAGGACGCCGCCACCGCCGACTACTCCGGCCTGGACATCGTGCTCTTCTCGGCCGGTGGCACCACGTCCAAGGCGCTGGCCGAGAAGGTCGCCGCACAGGGCGCCGTCGTGATCGACAACTCCTCCGCCTGGCGCCGTGACCCCGAGGTCCCGCTGGTCGTCTCCGAGGTCAACCCGCACGCGATCGCGAACCGCCCCAAGGGCATCATCGCCAACCCGAACTGCACGACCATGGCCGCCATGCCGGTCCTGAAGCCGCTGCACGCGGAGGCGGGCCTGACCGCCCTCGTCGCCACCACCTACCAGGCCGTCTCCGGCTCCGGCCTGGCCGGCGTAGCCGAGCTCTCGGGCCAGCTGGGCGCGGCCGGCGAGCGGGCCGCGGAGCTGACGCACGACGGCGAGGCCCTGGAGCTCCCGGCTCCCGGCGTCTACAAGCGCCCGATCGCCTTCAACGTGCTGCCGCTGGCCGGCGCGATCGTCGACGACGGCAGCTTCGAGACCGACGAGGAGCAGAAGCTCCGCCACGAGTCCCGCAAGATCCTGGAGATCCCGGACCTCAAGGTCTCCGGCACCTGTGTGCGCGTGCCCGTCTTCTCCGGCCACTCGCTGCAGGTCAACGCCCGCTTCGAGCGTCCGGTCAGCGTGGAGCGCGCCTACGAGCTGCTGAAGGACGCGCCGGGCGTCGAGCTGTCCGAGATCCCCACCCCGCTGCAGGCGGCCGGCAAGGACGTCTCCTACGTGGGCCGCGTCCGCCTCGACGAGACCGCCGAGAACGGCCTGGCGCTCTTCCTCTCCAGCGACAACCTCCGCAAGGGCGCGGCGCTCAACGCCGTCCAGATCGCCGAGCTGGTCGCGGACGAGCTGCGCGGCTGACGCCCGCCGCCCTCCCGGGGCGTACGCGAAAGGGGCCGGACACCGTGGCGGTGTCCGGCCCCTTCGTACGCGCTGTACGCGGCCCCTTAGCGGGCGGGCTCAGCCCTGGTGGGCCCTGCCCGCCAGGACGCGCTGGCGCACATAGCCGGCCAGCGCCAGGGCGCCGGTGAGGCCGGCCGTGAAGTACACCTGGATGCGGGTGTCGTCGTCGCGCAGCATCAGCGCCATGACACCGACGACGGCGGCCAGCGCCACCCACGTCAGGGCCGGGAAGAGCCACATCCGCACCACGAGCCGCTCCGGCGCCTCGCGCTCCAGCTGCCGCCGCATGCGCAGCTGGGTGACGGCGATGAAACCCCACACCACCAGGATGGCGGCACCCGTCATGTACAGGAGCCACTTGAAGACGGTGTCCGGCCACCAGTAGCTGAGCAGCACCGCGAAGAAGCCGAAGGCGGAGGAGGCCAGGACGGTCAGCCGGGGCACGCCGTTGGTGACCTTGCCCAGGAACTTCGGGCCCTCGCCGCGCACGACGAGGGAGTGCGACATCCGGGAGGCGCCGTAGATGTTGGCGTTCATCGCGGAGAGCAGGGCGATCAGCACGATGACGTTCATGATCTGCCCGGCGGCCGGGATGTCGAGGTACTTCAGCACCGCGACGTAGGGGCCGTCGGTGGTGAGCGACTTGTCGTTCCACGGGATCACCGTGACGACGACGAGCATCGAGCCGACGTAGAAGAGCGCGATGCGCCACATCGCCGTGCGGACCGCCTTGGCGACGCCCTGGACCGGCTGCTCGGACTCGGCGGCGGCGATGGTGACCGTCTCCAGGCCGCCGTAGGCGAAGACGGAGGCCAGCAGGCCCACGACGAGGCCGTCGGTGCCGTTGGGCAGGAACCCGCCGTTGCCGGTGAGGTTGTCGGTGCCCGGGGCGTCCGTGCCCGGCAGCACGCCGAGGATGGCCAGGACGCCCAGCGCCAGGAAGATGCCGATCGCGGCGACCTTCAGGGTGGCGAACCAGAACTCGAACTCGCCGAAGTTGCCGACCGCCGCGAGGTTCGTCCCGCAGAAGACGGCCATGAAGATCAGGACCCACATCCACGACGGTGTGGAGGGGAACCAGGCGACCATGATGTGCGCCGCGCCGATCGCCTCCACGGCGATGCCCACGCACAGCTGCACCCAGAACATCCAGCCCGCGGTGAAGCCCGCCCAGGGGCCTACCGCCTTCTCCGCGTGCACGGAGAACGTGCCCGAGGCCGGGTTGGCGGCCGCCATCTCGCCCAGCATGCGCATCACGAGCATGACGAGCAGCCCGGAGACGACATAGGCGAGCACGATCGCCGGGCCGGCGGTGGCGATGCCGGCGCCGGAGCCGACGAAGAGGCCGGCGCCGATGACGCCGCCGAGCGCGATCATCGACAGATGGCGCTGCTTGAGGCCGTGCGACAGAGCGCCGTGCGACAGAGTGTCCGCGCCGCCCGGTGTGCCGTCCGGTGCCGCGCCGGTGACCTCCCGCTCGGAAGCGGAGGTCGTAGGTGTCCCAGTCATGGTCGTAAGTCCCCGTGAGGTAAGAGCTGGAGAAGCCGAAAAGCCGAGAAGCTTTCTCAGAAAGTTGCCTCAGTGTGGGGGTCATGTTCGCTCAGAACAACACCTGTGACGCAGCTGTCCGATATTCAGACTTCGATGTAACCGCGGGTACCTGAAATATCGTCAGAACCGAGGCTTTTTCCGGGTGAACTATCGGGTCCGGCGCAGTCGCAGCTCGCGCAGCCCCGCCACGGCCAGCACCGCGCCGGTCGCCGCGGCGGACCACAGCAGCTGCGGCCGGGCCTCGTCGTCGGTCAGCATCAGGACCAGGATGCCCGCCATGCCGACCAGGGCCGCCCAGGTCAGATAGGGGAAGCACCACATGCGCAGGGTCAGTCGCTCGGGCATCTCCCGCTCGATGCGCGGCCGCAGCCGCAGCTGCGAGGCGGCGATGAGGCCCCAGACGAACAGGAGCACCGCGCCCACGGCGTTCAGCAGATAGTGGAAGATCGAATCCGGCCACTTGAGGTTGAGTATGACCGAGGCGAAGCCGAACGCGACCGATGCGAGCACCGCTCGCCGCGGCACGCCGCCGCCCGAGACCTTCAGCAGCGCACGCGGCGCCTCACCGCGCTCGGCCAGCGAGAAGACCATCCGGGACGAGCCGTAGAGGTTGGCGTTCAGCGCCGACAGCAGCGCCACGAAGACCACGATGTTCATGATCTGGCCGGCCGCCGGCACCCCGACGTGGTCCAGGACGGCCACGTACGGGCTCTGCCCCGGCTTCATCGACGACCAGGGGAGCAGGGTCACGATGACGAGCATCGAGCCCACGTAGAAGAAGAGGATGCGCCACACGGCGCTGCGTACCGCCCGGCCCACCGCACGCGCCGGGTCGTCGGACTCGGCGGCGGCGATCGTGACGACCTCCAGGCCGCCGAAGGCGAAGATGACGGCGAGCACGCCGGAGACCACACCGCTCCAGCCGTTGGGCAGGAACCCGCCCTGGCCGGTGAGGTTCGTCATCCCGACCGCGTCGGTGTCCGGCAGCAGCCCGAAGATCGCCAGCAGGCTCAGCCCGAGGAAGAGCACGATCGCGCCGACCTTCAGCGCGGCGAACCAGAACTCGAACTCACCGAAGTTCTTCACCGCCGCGAGATTCGCGGTCGTGAAGACCAGCATGAAGATCAGCACCCAGCCCCACTGCGGCACCGAGGGCGCCCAGCCATGGGCGATCTGCGCGGCGCCCGTCGCCTCCACGGCGAGCACGACCACCAGCAGGAACCAGTACAGCCAGCCCACCGAGAACCCGGCCCAGCGGCCCAGGGCGCGCTCGGCGTGCACCGAGAAGGCGCCGGACGCCGGCATGGCCGCGGACAGCTCGCCGAGCATCCGCATCACCAGCATCGCGAGGGCGCCCGCGATCAGGTACGAGACGATGATTCCGGGGCCGGCCACCGCGATTCCGGCGCCCGAACCGACGAACAGGCCGGCGCCGATCACGCCGCCCAGGCCCAGCATCGTCAGGTGCCGCTGCTTGAGCCCCGCGGCGAGCGGTTCCCTCTCTGCGCCGGCGAGGGGCTCGGCGTCAGGTCGTGCGTCGTGCATGGGGATCGTTCTCTCGGTCAGTGCGCCTGACGCGGGGGACACGCAGGAGCGGGGGGTGGGGTCCAGATTCCCCCGGCCGGGCGGCCGGAGCCAAGCGGACCGGGGTCTCTCGTGATGAGCATCACGTTTCCATGAGCAATCGTTGCCAACGGCTGCACACGCGCTCGGAACCCGCCAAGAGCGGCCCGTCGCGTTTGTCGCTGCCGTCCGGTGCCCACGGAGTGACGCTCGGCTAACGTCAGCGTGTCCTTACCAATCCTTCACCTCCCGCGGAGTACCGATGGCCACCGCAGCTGCCCCAGCCACCCGGACCGGTACGGTCCTCGCCGACCTGCTTCCCGCCTCGACCGCGGGCCGCGCCCGCGTCCGCGACGCGGCCCTGATCCTCGGCGGCGCCGCGCTGACCGGCATCGCCGCGCAGATAGCCGTCCCCGTGCCCGGTTCCCCGGTCCCGGTCAGCGGCCAGACCTTCGCGGTCCTGCTCGTCGGCACCGCCCTGGGCGCCCGTCGCGGCTTCCTCTCGCTCGCGCTGTACGCCGTGGCCGGCATGGCGGGCATGCCGTGGTTCGCCCAGGCCAAGTCCGGCGCCGCGTTCCCGTCCTTCGGCTACGTCCTCGGCATGCTGCTCGCCGCGACCGTCGTCGGCGCCCTGGCCCGCCGTGGCGCCGACCGCTCCGTGCTGCGCACCGCGGGCACCATGGCGCTGGGCTCCGCGATCGTCTACGCGGTGGGCGTGCCCTACCTGGCGCTGGCCCTGCACATGCCGCTGGGCGACGCTGTCGCCGTGGGCCTGACGCCGTTCCTCATCGGTGACGCCCTCAAGGCCGCACTGGCGATGGGCGCGCTGCCCACGGCCTGGAAGCTGCTGGGCCGCCGCGGCTGAGCACGCCGCAGTCGGTACGTACGGGCCGGGCCCGCACCCAGATCCTGGGTGCGGGCCCGGCCCGTAGACGTCGGTGCGACTACGGGGCGACGGTCTCCGCCGCCTTGCGCCGCTTGTCCCGGACCAGGCCGATGACCAGCACGACGACACCGAGCAGGGTCGAGAGCAGAACCTGCTCACGGTTGTCGCCGCCGTCGTAGACCATGTAGCCGAGCACGAAGGTGATCATGCCGATGGTGGCCCACGTCAGATACGGGAAGAGCCACATCTTCACGAAGTGCCGCTCCGGCATCTCGCGCTTGATGATGCCGCGGAACTTCAGCTGCGTGACGCAGATGACCAGCCACACGAAGAGCGCGATGGCACCCGAGGCGTTCAGCAGGAACTTGAAGACGGTGTCGGGCCAGACGTAGTTGAAGATCACCGAGAGGAAGCCGAAGACGACCGAGCCGAGGATCGCCGCCATCGGCACACCGCGCTTGTTGACGACGGAGAACGCCTTCGGCGCGTCGCCGCGCTGGCCGAGGGAGAAGGCCATGCGCGAAGCGGTGTACAGGCCCGAGTTCAGGCAGGACAGGACGGCGGTCAGCACGATGACGTTCATGATCTGGCCGGCGTGCGGGATGCCGATCGTGTCGAGGGCGGCGACGTAGCTGCCCTTCTCCGTGATGGCCTTGGAGTCCCAGGGAAGCAGGGAGACCACGACGAGGATCGAGCCCAGGTAGAAGACGCCGATGCGCCAGATGACGCTGTTGGTGGCCTGACGGACCGCGCGCTGCGGGTCCTCCGACTCACCGGCGGCCAGCGTGACGATCTCGCTGCCCATGAAGGAGAAGACGACCATCAGCACACCGGTGAGGATGGCGCCGGGACCGTTGGGCAGGAAGCCGCCGTGCGAGGTGAGGTTGTCGAGCCCCGCGCCCGGGTTGTCCGAGCCCGGCAGCATGCCGAACATCGCCAGGCCGCCGATCACGATGAACGCGGCGATCGCGACGACCTTGATGCCGGCGAACCAGAACTCGAACTCACCGTAGGAGCTGACCGAGGCCAGGTTGGTCGCCGTCAGCACGACCATGACGATCAGTGCCCAGGCCCACTGCGGAACGGCCGGTATCCAGCCGTTGAGGATCGCGGCACCCGCGGTCGCCTCGACCGCCAGCACCACGACCCAGAAGAACCAGTACAGCCAGCCGATGGTGAAGCCGGCCCAGCGGCCGAGCGCCCGGTCGGCGTAGGCGGAGAACGACCCGGAGGTCGGGTTGGCGGCGGCCATCTCGCCCAGCATCCGCATCACGAAGACGACCATCGCGCCGACGAGTGCGTAAGAGAGGAGAATGCCGGGGCCGGCGGCGGCGATGCCGGAACCGGAACCCACGAAGAGGCCCGCGCCGATCACACCACCAATCGCGATCATCGACAGGTGGCGGTTCTTGAGTCCGGCCTTCAGGCCGTCCTCGCCCGCGACCGGGGCGTTACCGGGGTCGCCGGACGTCGACGCCTTCGTCATGGTCGGCGGTGTCGCGCTCATGTGCACGTTCCTTCGGGTTGTTCCTTTGGTTCTCGGGTTACGAGCCACCGCATTAGAACTTTTTAAAGGTGTCTTTAGGAAGACCTGAATCCATTTCGTTGTGTTCACTCAGAGTTACCGGGGTCCTCCTGGCCGGTCGCCGCCCCCGGACGTGCCACACTCGGACGCATGCGCGTGTACCTCGGCTCCGACCATGCCGGCTACGAACTGAAGAACCACCTCGTCGAGTGGCTCAAGGCCCACGGCCATGAGCCCGTCGACTGCGGTCCCCACATCTACGACGCCCAGGACGACTACCCGCCGTTCTGCCTCCGCGCGGCGGAGAAGACCGCCGCGGACGCCGACAGCCTCGGCATCGTCATCGGCGGCTCGGGCAACGGCGAGCAGATCGCCGCGAACAAGGTCAAGGGCGTCCGGGCCGCACTGGCCTGGAGCGAGCAGACCGCAGCGCTCGGCCGCGAGCACAACGACGCGAACGTCATCAGCATCGGTGGCCGCATGCACACCCAGGAGGAGGCGACGAAGTTCGTCGAGATCTTCCTGGCGACGCCGTACTCCGGTGAGGAGCGCCACACGCGCCGCATCGAGATGCTGAGCCGCTACGAGACCACGGGCGAGCTCCCCGAGATCCCGGCCCACCACCCGCAGCAGGGCTGACACCCCTTCTCTTCGTCCTCACGCACCGGGCGGGCCGAAACCCGGCCCGTCCGGCACGTGAGGTCCGGGGTCCGGGGCGGAGCCCCGGGCAGTAGGAAGCGACACCGGGAGACCTCCGTGCCCGAGGGGCATACGATCCACCGCCTCGCGGCGGACCACCGCGAGGCCTTCGCGGGCCGCACGGTCCGGGCGACCAGCCCCCAGGGCAAGTTCGCGGACAGCGCGGCGCTGATAGACGCCCAGGTCCTCGAGACGGCCGAAGCCCACGGCAAGCACCTCTTCCTCGGCTTCGCCGGGCCCGGCTGGGTCCACATCCACCTCGGCCTCTTCGGCAAGTACACCTGGGGCGCGGGCGCCACCGCCCCGCCCCCCACCGAGACGGTGCGGCTGCGCCTGGCGAACCCGGACTCGTACGCGGACCTGCGCGGGCCGACGACCTGCGCCCTGCTCACCGACGCCGAGAAGCAGGCGATACACGACCGCCTCGGCCCGGACCCGCTGCGCGACGGCGACGACCCGGGCAAGGCGTGGCAGCGGATCTCCCGCAGCCGGACCACCATCGCCGCCCTCCTCATGGACCAGAAGATCGTGGCCGGCGTCGGCAACGTCTACCGGGCCGAGGTCCTCTTCCGGCACGGCATCGACCCCTACCGCGCGGGACGTGACCTGAACCGGGCCGAGTGGGACGCGATCTGGTCGGACCTGGCGGACCTCATGCGGGAGGGCGTCCGCAACAACCGCATCGACACCGTGCGGCCCGAGCACACCCCCGAGGCCATGGGCCGGCCGCCGCGCGTGGACGACCACGGTGGCGAGGTGTACGTCTACCGCCGCACCGGACAGCCCTGCCACATCTGCGGCGGCGGCATCCGCACCGCCGGTCTGGCCGCCCGCAACCTCTTCTGGTGCGCCGACTGCCAGCCGGCGTAGGCCCGTGGCCCCGGCCCGGGGCCCAACTCCCGTACGGGCGGCCGCACCCGGCGCGCGCACCCCGCCCCGCTCGTGGCGCGTGCGGCGTGCGCGGCCCCGGGCGCCGACGAGCGCGACCGCACGCCATCTGTTGCGTATGAGCTTGCCGTGACCAGTGGGGTGAACGGGCGCACCCGAGTCGCATCGATGCACGCGCCATTGCATGTTCGGCATCGCCGACGGACCCGATCCGCCGCCCGCAGTACGTGCTTCTCCGTCGTCATTCCCATGCCCGGTGGCGCATACCCGTGCAGGAGAACGAATTTCGCATAGGGTTGCTCTCCGGGTGTCCGCACGGCGCCCCCGCGGCAGCCGTGTCGGCGCGGCGTGAATCGACGCACCGCCGAATGGGTGGATAAGGTCCCGATGCAATGACTGGCGCGGCGGAGACCCCGACGGCCCGGATGCGCAAAGCACTGCACCGGGCCCGCACGAGCATGCGCAAGGCCGGTGTCGACTACTTCCGCGGCGACGGCTCCGACTGGCTCGCGCTCACCGCGCTGTTGCTGTCCGTACCCGCTCTCGCGTGGGGCACCATCACCCAGCCGGAGTGGTGTGCGCCCGCCGCGCTCGTCCTGCCCATCGTCGCGGGCGGGTTGCTGTTGCGGCCCGCCAGTCTCCTGGGGCTGTACTCCGCCGCGGCCGCCGCCCTCATCGTGGAGTCGGCGGTCCTCGACGACCCCACCCACCACGGCACCGACCGGGTCAGCCCCGGCACCATCCTCGTCGTCGCGGCCGTCGGCTTCTTCGGCCTGCTCATCGCGCAGTTCCGCAGCCGCGTCGGGGTGCCCTGGCGGCGTGGCGGAACGATGCTCTTCGACCTGCGCGAACGCATCCGGGTGCAGAGCAAGCTGCCCAAACTGCCGCGCGGCTGGCACCGCGAGATGGCCCTGCGCCCGGCCGGCGGCCAGTCCTTCTCCGGCGACTTCGTCGTCGCCGCCCGCACCAACGGCGGCCGCACGCTGGAGGTCGTCCTCACCGACGTCTCCGGCAAGGGCATGGACGCGGCCTCCAGAGCCCTGCTGCTGTCCGGCGCCTTCGGCGGCCTCCTCGGCTCCCTCCCGCCCCATGACTTCCTGCCGGCCGCCAACGGCTACCTCCTGCGCCAGGACTGGGACGAGGGCTTCGCGACCTCCGTCCACCTCGTCCTCGACCTGGAGAGCGGCGACTACGAACTCCTCTCCGCCGGCCATCTGCCCGGCCTCCAGCTCAGCGCCGGCACCGGCCGCTGGGAGGAGAAGGCCGCCGACGGCCCGCTCCTCGGCGTCTACGACGGCGCCAGCTTCGACCCCGTCAAGGGCACCCTGCGCCCCGGCGACGTCCTCATGCTCTTCACCGACGGCCTGGTCGAGACGAACGAGCGCGAACTGACCGAGGGCATGGACCGCCTCACCGGCGAGGCCGACCGCTATGTCACCTCCGGCTTCCACGGCGCCGCCTGGCACCTGATCGAGGCCGTGGCGAAGGACGTCAACGACGACCGGGCGCTGCTGCTGATCTGCCGGGACTGACGGCCGCCGCTGTCAGTGGGTGCTGGCACAGTGTCACTTCTGTGGGACGACTGGCACTGTCGTGTAACAGAGTGCCCGTCAGCCTCAGTAGTGCTTTGTGATCACGCTGATGATGTTGATAGACATGTTCGAGCCAACTAGAGCTTGAGACATGACGGGGGTGAGCTCGTGAAGTTCGATATGGGACAAACGACGCTGTCCGGGCTGGTCAAGAAGACCCACGGATCCAGCGGCGACCTGGCTGGTCTGGTCCGCCAGCTGGTCCACGCGGCGCAGCCGTTGGAGGGCAAGTTCAACGGTGCCGGCAAGGCGGCGTTCGATCAGTTCAAGGCCCACTCGGACGAGGTGGGGGCGGCGCTCAACGGCTCGCTGCGCTCGATCCTGGGCGGCCAGTCCGGCATGGACTCCTCCTTCGGCCAGGGTGACCAGGAATCGGCGGACAACGCCCGTCAGCAGATGGCGGCGGCGAACTTCGACGCGGCACGTTTCTCGGGCCGCTAGGACACAGGGGGTATTGGTCATGGCTGGTACGGGTGCGGACCGTCGTAGTTACGACACGGGCGCTTCGACCGAGGTCCAGGGATCGCTGCAGGGCATCATCGGGCGGCTGGAGACGCTGCTGATCGAGCGTGACGGGGCGGTGAAGGCGGCGATGGCCGACTTCAAGGCCGACGGCGTCGACGATCAGTACCACGGCGTGGAAATGCGCTGGAACAAGGCGGCCACCGAGGTCCGCCAGATCATCAACCTGCTGCGCTCGACGATGGAGAAGAACGACGGCACGGCGCAGTCGACGCTGACCAAGGCGAAGGCCGCCGTCGACGCCATCGGCTGACGCCGCGGGCGAGTGGGAAGAAACGTTTCTTAAAACGGGGGATCCATCGTGTCCAAGTGGGACATCCAACCGGGTGCCGTGCATGGGGTGCTCAACAAGACGGCCGAGTCCGGCGGCAAGTTCGAGGAAGAGTTCAAGGCTTACACCGAGGGCCTCATGCACTCGTCCACCCACGCGGGCACGATGGTTCTGGGCGGGGCCGCGCAGCCCGAGGGCGGTGCCTTCGGGCCCGTGACCCAGGCCCTCCAGGAGTTCCAGCAGGCGACGGAGAACGACCTGAAGTTCCTGCCCGTCCGGACGGGCAAGTCCCTCACGGGCGCGCGCCTGGCCACCCAGGAGTACATCAAGGGTGACCTGGAGATGGCGAAGAACAAGCAGGAGGAGTACTCGAAGGCGCCCACGCCCGAGGAGATGAAGGGGCCCAAGAAGTGATCGAGCCGGGCAAGATACCGACCTTCACGGGCAACCTGCCTCAGCTGGAGAAGGACGCGACGGGTCTGAAGACGACCGCGGGCAGCATCCGCGACACGGGCAAGGCGGTCCACGACGCCTTCCAGGGGCTGTCGGCGTGCTACGTGGCCCCCGAGCGGGAGCACCTCCTCGACTCGACGATCCCGGTCCGGGACAAGGCGGACGCCTTCGCCAAGAAGCTGGAGTCGGTCGGCGGCGCGCTGCAGGGCTTCGCGACGGCGGCGGAGCCGCTGGTCAAGAAGATGAACCAGCTGCGCAGGGACGCCGAGACGTTCGTCAGCGAGAACAAGAACGACGACGACTGGCAGAAGGACCAGAAGAAGGTCGACGAGAACGCGCGCATCGTCCGCGAGGTCGGCACGACGTGGGTGGCGTTCATGGGCGTCGAGCGCGACGCGGCGAACAAGATCACCGCGCTCGTGGGCGGCACGCACTTCGTGGTCGACGACGGCTCGCACAAGGCCGGTATGTACGGCTTCAAGGAAAGCGACGTCAAGGACGCGAAGGAGACCCCCTGGGGGACGGTCGACAAGCGCGAGTACACCGGCTGGCGGGCCGCGTGGGAGTGGACGAAGGACAACGTCGGCGGCGCGCTGAAGGGCTTCTTCGTCGACGGTGTCCTGGGCACCCTCAAGGGCCTCGGCAGCATGATCAACGTCTTCGACTGGGACAACTTCAAGAAGACCTGGGGGGCCATCGGCGACGTCTTCGGCGGCGTCAGCGCGTACATCGCGACGCCGTACGAGTGGGCGATGGACAAGATGTTCGGCCCGGTCGACCACAGTGACACCGACAAGCAGAAGGCGGCGCTGCGCAACTTCGGCAAGTCGCTGGTCGCCTGGGACGAGTGGGGCAAGAACCCCTCGCGTGCGTTCGGCGCCGTGGCCTTCAACGTCGTCACCCTGGGCTCGGGCACGTTCCTCAAGCTCGGCAAGGCCGGCCAGGCGGGGAAGCTCGGCGCGGGCGCCGAGGCCCTGACCGCGCTGGGCAAGGCGGGCGCCTTCGTCGACCCGGCGAGCTACCTGGGCAAGGCGGCGAGCATCACCAAGCTCAAGGTCGGCGACCTGTTCAACACCTTCAAGGAGAGCCGCGCGGGCCTGGACGACATGTCCCGCAACGTGCCGACGAAGCCGGGCGACATGGCCTTCGACAAGGAGGGCAACCTCCACTACATCGACAAGGACGGCACGGCCAAAACGCTCCGGAACGACGGCAAGCTCGTCGACGAGAACGGCGACCCCGTCAAGACCCCGCACCGCGAGCCGGGCAAGACCGACCTGGGTTCCGAGCCGCTGAAGGTGCCGGAGAAGGAGAAGGTGCCCGCCACTGTGGGTGGCGGCGGTGGCGGTTCGCACACGCCGTCGGGCGGTGGCGCCGGTCACGGCTCTGGTGGTCACGGTTCCGGTGGTCACGGCGGCTCGTCCGCGGACTCCGGTTCGGGTGCGGGTAAGGGCTCTGGTTCTGCGGACTCCGGTTCGGGTGCGGGTAAGGGCTCTGGTTCTGCGGACTCCGGTTCGGGTGCGGGTAAGGGCTCCGGTTCTGCGGACTCCGGTTCGGGTGCG
>NZ_JBFADG010000004.1:324657-439725 GCF_040641275.1 Streptomyces sp. NPDC021096
GGTGCGGGTAAGGGCTCCGGTTCTACCGACACCGGCTCCGGCGCGGGCAAGGACGCCGGCTCCGGCGCCGGCAAGGGCTCGGGCGGCGGCCACGGTGGTGGCACCGGCGACAACGCCGGCTCCGGCGCGGGTCACGGCGATGACGCCGGCAAGGGTCACGGCGATGACGCCGGCAAGGGCACCGGCGACGATGCCGGCAAGGGCACCGGCGATGACGCCGGTACCGGGACCGGCGGCGGCTCCGGCGATGACGCCGGCAAGGGCGGGGACTCCGGCACCGGTGACTCCGGCTCCGGCGACCACACGCCGCCCGGCACGTACAAGCCCGGGCCCGACGGCGAGGTCCCGAAGATCAAGCGTCACGACGCGGACTTCTCGGACACCCACAACAGCAAGGGTCAGCGCAAGAGCTACCTCAACGAGGACGGCGACCTCGTGCCCGCCAACCCGCACGGTGACGCGTCGATCGTCGACCACATCGTGGGGCGTGAGCCGAAGAAGTCGGAGAGTCCTTACACCTCGACCAGTGAGGACGGCGCCAACGCCAAGGACTACGGCGGCCAGAAGATCCAGATCGATCTGCCCCGGCTCGTGGACGACATAGCCAAGGGCAAGGTCAAGGGCGTGGAGGTCTACTCGCCGAAGGAGGTCGAGGAGGCGATCCAGCAGGCCGCCGACAAGACCGCCGGCCGGCACGTGGACCTCACCGTCCCGCGGGACACCCCGCACGACGTGATCGACGCGAAGGCCGCCGAGATGGCCAAGGAGCTCGGCCTGGGCAAGGCCAAGACGAAGAGCCTCGCGCAGCGCATGAAGGACATGATGCACACACGCCGGGACTCGGAGTGGCTCATCAAGGGCGTCGTGCCGAAGGAATACATCACCGGACCGTGACGACGACCGACGGGCGGAATGCGAAAGGATGCCACTCATGACCCGCTTCAGTGAATTGCTCGGCACGGATTTCGACGGCGAGCCGACATCGGACATCGACGACGTGATCTACGGTGCCTTCGACGAGCCCGGACACCGGGACCGCGTCCCCGGGCTCGTCGAGTTGATGAACGACCCCGCCGAGCCGGAGATCGAGCGTTTCCTGGCCTGCGTGGCGCTGACGTACTGGGGCGAGGCGGCCGGGTACGAGGCGGTACTGCGGGCTGCCGCGGACCCCCGGAACACGCCCTGGTACGACTTCTCGATCGACCGCAAGTTCTCCGTCGACTGCACGTTCGCGCAGCTCGCGGACGCCGTGGCCGACCGGGACCTGACGCAGGAGAAGGGGACCGAGGGGCTGCGCCTGGAGGCCGCCCGCGCTCTGGTGCGGCTCGCCGACAGCGAGTACTTCGAGGACAAGCTGGGCGAGTTGTTCGACAGCGCCACGATGCTGGCGCTGCTGGACGACATCAAGGAGGTCGTCGGCCGGGGCGTGCGCTCTCTGGCCGCGGGGGAGAAGTACCGCTTCGAGCTCTCCACGCAGCTGGTCGACCTGGCGAGCGGGGTGTCGGCCGTCGACGGCCCCCTGGGCGTGGAACTGGCCATGAGCGTGCTGAACGTCGCTTCCCACCCCCGCGCGCTGAAGCACGCCGTCCCCGTCGTCGGCCGGGCCAAGGGCCCGGAGGGCCGGCAGTTCGGCGAGTACCTGATGTCGATCGGCGACGAGAAGGTGCAGCAGCAGGTCCGCGAGACGCTGAACGGGGTCTGAGCGGACCGCGTCGACCCGGGCCCGGCGGGTTCCCTCTTCGAGGACCCGCCGGGACGAGGTCGCGAGGGTGCGGCATTCGCCGGTCATCTGCGCAATGCCGGCGGCGCTTTGCGTTTCCCCGGCAATTGTTGATAGTCATGGCGAACGGTGCGTGTCATGCCCGCGCCGTTCCGACGTGAAGTGAATGATTCGGGGGACATTCGTGGCGACTCCGCCGCAGCAGCCGTTTCCGGCACAACAGCCGATTCCGGCACAGCAGTCCATTCCGGGGCAGCAGCCGTTCCAGCCGCAGCCCGGATTTCCGCCCCAGTCCCAGCCCCAGTTCCAGCAGGGCTTTCAGGGGCACGCGCCGCAGGGCGCCTACTGCCGCCTCTGCGGCGGTTTCCCCGCCGTCGAGACGACCGTTCGCGGGCACCAGGGCATTTTGATCATGATGCGGTTCCTGAGTCTCAAGGGGCCGTTCTGCCGCAATTGCGGGACGTCCGTGCTGCGGGACATGACCGGTAAAACGTTGCTGCAGGGCTGGTGGAGCCCCCTCTCCCTGGTCATCCTGACCCCGTTGACGCTCCTTTGGAACGTATTCGTCAGGGTCAAGCTCAATAAGCTCCCGCCCCCGGTCCCCGGTCAGCCCGGCCCGCAGCTGGACCCCGGTCTGCCGCTGCGCCGGCGGCCCGCCGTCTGGGGTGCGCTGATCCCGGTGCTCTGGCTGGCGTTCATGGCCTTTCAGATCGCCCGGGGTTCGTAGGCCCGTAAGGCCCACCCGGTCCCTACCGTCCATACCGGTTCAACCGAGCCGGCAGAGCGGGGAATGATGGCGAAGGATTACGACAGTCAGCTGCTGGAGTCGGTGTCGGTACGACGCCGGCGGATGCGTGATGCCCTGCTCTTCGGCGCCCAGCGGGCCCGCCGTACGGCGGACGAAAGGCTGGGCAAGATATTCGCGGGAATCGCCATCGCGGCGGTGCTGTGCGCGGGGTGCGTGGGGTGGTCGTTCATCCAGCACACCCTCGCCAAGCAGAAAGAGCAGCAGAAGCAGCAACAGCAGCGCTATGCGCCGCAGGTGACGCCGTCACCGTCGTTGTCTCCTTCGCCGTCCCCCTCGCACACGAAATCGGCGAAAAATCCGAAAGGAACGCACAAAGTGACGGAGCCGGCCCAGTGATAGGTTCTGCCGCGTGGTGAGCGTGGGGGCGAAGCAGCGTACGGAATTGAGCAGGGTGACGCTCGTCGGCGACCGCCGCCGGGTGGATCTCGTGCTGCCCGCGGACGAGCCCATCGGGCGGCTCCTTCCCGACGTCCTGCGGCTGTTGGGCGACAAGGTCGGCGACCGTCCGGCCGCACGACACCTGATCACCGCTGACGGAACGGTTCTGCCGCAGGACGGCACCCTTGCCGAGGCCGGCGTGCCCGACGGCGCGCTGCTCCGGCTCGTCCGCGTGCACGACGCGCCCTCCGCGCCCGTCGTGCACGACGTCACCGACGAGCTCGCCGAGGACCTGGACGTACGGGCCTGGCGCTGGCGTCCCGCGGCCCGGCAGTGGACCGCGAGCCTCGCCACGATCGTGCTGGCCCTGACCGCCGGAGTGCTCGCGCGCGACAGCCTCGGGGCGGCCGCCGTGGCCGGCGGCCTCGCCGGGATCGCCGCGCTCGTCGCCGCCGTCGGTGCCGTCTCCGCGGCCCTCGGCGGCCGGAAGGCCCGCGAGGAGCGGGGCGGCGCCCCCGCCGGCCGTGAACTCGGCACCACCCTCATGCTCACCGGCGGCGCGCTCGGCCTCCTCGCCGCGTGGACCGCCGCCGACGCGCACGCCTGGTCCGGGCCCGCACGGCTCGCCGCCGTGGCCGGTGCGCTGGCCGTGACGCTCGCGCTCCTCGGACTGTTCTCGCCGCTCGGCAAGGGCGGACTGATCGGCGCCGCGGCGATCGTGGCGACCGCCGGGGCGTGGGAGGGCGTCGCGCTGCTCCAGGACGAACCGGCCCGCGTCGGCTCCGTCATGGCCGTCGTCTCCGTGGTCGTCCTCGGTCTGCTGCCGCGTCTGGCGCTGATGGCGGCCGGTCTCACCGGGCTCGACGACCGCCGCTCCGGCGGCGCCTCCGTCAGCCGGCACCAGGTGGAGACCGCACTGGCCGCCACCCACCGCGGGCTGGCCCTGGCCACAGTTGTCGTCGCGGCGTCCGCGGTCGGCGGCGGGATGCTGGCCGTCACCGCGCCCACGTGGTGGACGGTCCTGCTCACGGCCGTGCTCGCCGTCGTCCTGCTCTCCCGGTCCCGGGCCTTCCCGCTCGTCGCCGAGGTCGTGGTGCTGCTGGCCGCCGCCCTGGTGCTGCTCGTACGCCTCGCGGTGCTCTGGATCGACCACATCCCCGGTACCCCGGCCGGGCCGCTGGCCGCGCTGTGCGTCGTGGCGGTCGCGCCACTGGCCGCGCTGGCCGTCCGGCTGCCGGAACACGTCGGCGTCCGGCTGCGCCGCGCCGTGGACCTCGTCGAGACCATCGGTGTGATCGCGCTGTTCCCGCTCGCGGTCGGGGTGTTCGGCGTCTACGTGCGCCTGCTCCACCAGTTCTGACCCAGGAGTTCCAGGAGAGACGCATGGCCCAGGACGACTGGCAGGGCGACGTGCTGCGCAACCTGCGCGGCGTGACGGACAGCCTCAAGCAAGAGACGGACGAGGCGAAGGGGGCGGGCGAGCAGGACGCCCCCGCCGCCCCGCCCGCGACCGCACCCCCGGTGGCCGACGCGGCCCCGGGGGCCGTCGCCGACCCCCGGCCCGTACCGGCCCCGAGGCCCCTGCCCACGCCCGTCACCATGGAGCTCCCGCTCCCCGAGGAGCTGATCAAGGGCAAGCCGCTCAGCGGGGACTCCGCCGCCAAGCGGACCTCCCGCTCGCTGCGCCGCCTCGTCGGCTCCTCCGCCACCCGCGAGGTGGAGGAGGCGACCCGCGTCGCCCAGGCGCTGCAGCAGCCGCTCACCACGGGCCGTCAGATCGTCGTCACCAGCATCCGCGGCGGCGCGGGCAAGACGACCGTGAGCGCGCTGCTCGGCCGTACGTACGCGCACTACCGCCAGGACCCCGTGCTGATGCTGGAGGCCGACCCCGCGCTGGGCACGCTCCCGGCCCGGCTCGGTGCCACCAAGGTGCGCTGGACCACCAGCGACCTGGCCCGGATCCTCGATCCGTCGATGCAGCTGAACGACGTCGTCGGCTATCTCGTCCAGCTCCCCGACCGGGGCTGGCTGCTGCCCGGCAGCCAGGGCCGGGTCGGCAACCGGCTGGAGCTCGACGAGTACCGCTCGGTGATGGTCGCCCTGCGCCGCTACTTCGGCATCACCGTCGTCGACTGCGACACCCTCCCCAGCGAACTCTCCCGCACGGCCCTGGCCGCGGCCCAGGCCCGGGTGCTGGTCACCCCGGCCACCGCCGAGGGCATCACCAGCACCCGCGCGGTGCTGGACTGGATGGTCTCGCTGGGCAGGCCCCGGTTGCTGGAGGGAACCGTGGTGCTCGTCGCCGCGTCGTCCCCCCATATGACGCTTGACGTGACCGCGGCGAGCGAACACCTCAGGGTCGACGGCGTGAAGGTGCTGACCCTCCCTTACGACCGGCACCTCGCCACCGGCGGCCGGATCCACACCGACCTGCTCGGCCAGGCCACCCGCGAGGCCGTCACCGAGCTCGCCGCCGACGTCCTCACCCGAGCCATGAGCAGGCGAAGCACCCGATGACCACCCGCATAGTCCACCGCCCCGCCCGGACCACCCGGCCCCTGGCGGCCCCCGAGGCACGCACCATAGAGCCGCCGCCCAACCTGCCGGAGGGCAAGACGGGCGGCGCCCTGCACACCCTCATGCCCATCGCGGGCGTGATGAGCTCCGTCGTGATGATGACGATGGTGCGCAACAGCCAGTTCGCCGGGCTCGGCGCGATCGTCCTCGTCGTCACCGTCATCGGCTCGGTCGGCATGCTGCTGTCCCAGCGCGGCAAGGCCCAGCGCACCCGGCGCCAGCAGCGCGAGCGCTATCTGGAGTACCTCGAGGAGCTGCGCGAGGAGCTCGGCGCCGAGGAGCGCGAGCGCCGTGAGGCCGCCCGGCTGCTCGACCCGCCGCCCGAGGCGCTCTACGACCTCGTGCGCGACCCGGCCCGGCTGTGGGAGCGGCGCCGCCTGGACGGCGACTTCCTGCGCGTCCGCGTGGGCACCGGCCGGATGCCCGCCCGGCAGCTGACCATCGGTGAGCAGGGCAGCAGCGTCCTCACCCCGCCCGACCGGTTCATGCTCAATGAGGCCGGGGCGCTGAAGAATCGATTCTCCACTGCTGCCGACCTGCCCCTGACCGTCCCCCTCGACCGGGCCGGCAACATCAGCGTCGTCGGCGACCGCGACGGCGTCCTGCGCGTCGTGCGCGCCCTGCTCACCCAGGCCGCCGTCGCCCACGCCCCCGACGACGTCGCCTTCGCCCTCGCCTGCCCCGGCGACCGCATGGACGACTGGGCCTGGATCAAGTGGCTGCCCCACACCCTCGACCCCGAGGAGCACGACGGGCCCGTCAACGCCCGCCGCATCGCCCCCGCCCTGGCCCCGCTCGCCCGCCTGATGAGCCGCGACCTGCGCGCCCGCGCCTCCTACGCCGCCGAGGTACGCCGCGGCCTGTCCGGCAAGGACGCCCTCGAGATGGCCGGCCGGCTGCTGGTCGTCAGCGACGAGTACGGCGAGGACGCCCACGAACTGCCCCGCCCCGACGACGCCGTGACCCTGCGGGACATGGGCGTCACCGTGCTGCACCTGGTCGCCGAGCGCGTCCAGGAACCCGGCCAGGTCTCGCTGCGCATCACCGTCGACGGCGACCAGGTCCACATCGAGGACCTGCGCCCCGCCGAGCCCCTCACCTCCGAGGGCACCAGCGACCGCGCCACCGCCGCCGGCGCCGAAGGACTCGCCCGCCTGCTGTCCCCCCTGCGCCTGTCCGCCGAGTCCCTCGTCGACGCACCCCTGTCCGGCCCCGTCGACTTCGCCGAAATGCTCGGCATCGACGACCCGGCCGCACTCGACGTCGCCTCCCTGTGGCGGCCCCGCGGCGAACGCGCCTTCCTGCGCGTCCCCATCGGCGTCAGCGACAGCCGCGAACCCGTCCTGCTCGACCTGAAGGAATCCTCCGAACTCGGCATGGGCCCGCACGGCCTGTGCGTCGGCGCCACCGGCTCCGGCAAGAGCGAACTCCTGCGCACCCTGGTGCTGGCCCTCGTCGCCTCGCACCCGCCGGAGGACCTCGCCATGGTCCTCGTCGACTACAAGGGCGGCGCCACCTTCGCCCCCTTCGCCGACCTGCCGCACGTCGCCGGCGTCATCACCAACCTCGAGAACCAGGCCGGCCTCGTCGAGCGCGTCCACTCCTCCCTCGCCGGCGAGGTCCAGCGCCGCCAGCAGGTCCTCAAGGACGCCGGGAACATCGCCGACATCGGCCACTACGCCGCCCTGCGCGAGACCCGCCCCGACCTCGACCCGCTGCCCCACCTCTTCGTGGTCATCGACGAGTTCGGCGAGCTGCTCACCGCCAAGCCCGACTTCATCGACCTGTTCCTGTCCATCGGCCGCATCGGCCGCTCCATCGGCGTGCACCTGCTGCTCTCCAGCCAGCGCATCGAGGGCGGCAAGCTCAAGGGCCTGGACACCTACCTCTCCTACCGGCTCGGCCTGCGCACCTTCTCCGCCGACGAGTCCCGCACGGTCCTGGACACCACAGACGCCTTCCACCTGCCGCCCATCCCCGGCTTCGGCTACCTCAAGGTCGACACCAGCGCCTACGAGCGGTTCAAGGCCAGCTTCGTCTCCGGCCCCTACCGCGGCCCCGCGCTGCCCACCGAAGAGGACGGCGGCCCCGTCGTCCTGCCCTACCCGGACTTCAACACACTCGGCGAGCCCGAGACGGCCGCCGGCGACGCGGAACCGTCCATGCGCCACCGCAACCCCGGCCCCACCACCATGTCCGTCGTCGTCGACCAGCTGCGCGGCGCCGCCGCCCCCACCCGCGCCATCTGGCTGCCGCCACTGCCCAAGGCCATCGCCCTGGACGCCTCGGCCGGCCCTGTCCAGGCCGGCGTGCGCGGCCTCCAGCTCGCCGTACGGCCCGGCCCGCTCAAGGTGCCGCTCGGCCTCCTCGACGACCCGGCCAAGCAGTGGCAGGGCCAGTGGGTCCTCGACCTGACCGTCGCCGGCGGCCACGCCGCCGTCATCGGCGGCCCCCAGTCCGGCAAGACCACCCTCCTGCGCACCCTGGCCCTCTCCCTGGCCATGACGCACACCCCGCGCGAGGTCGGCATCTACGGACTCGACCTCGTCGGCGGCGGCCTCGCGGCCCTGGCCGGACTCCCGCACGTCGGCGGCATCGCCGGCCGCGCCGACCGCGAACGCGCCGCCCGCACCGTCGAAGAGGTCCGCGGCATGCTCGCCGCCCGCGAGGAGCTCTTCCGCGAGCACGGCATCGACTCCGTCGAGCGCCTGCGCGAGCTGCGCGCCGAGGGCCGCCTGCCGGAGCTGTCCTCCACCGAGATCGTGCTGATCATCGACGGCTTCGGCGCCCTGCGCGACGACTTCGAGGAGATCGAGGACGCGGTCACCGACCTGCTCAAGCGCGGCGGCGGCTACGGCATCCACGTCGTGGCCGGCATGCTGCGCTGGAACGACGTCCGCATCGCCACCCAGGCCATGTTCGGCACCCGCGTCGAACTGCGCCTGAACGACCCCGGCGACTCCAGCATCGACCGCAAGCTCGCCGAGACCCTGGGCCCGGACGAGAAGGGCCGCGTCCTGACCGACGGCAAGCTCTTCGCCCAGACCGCGCTGCCCCGCATCGACGCCCTCGCCTCCACCACCGAGCTGGGCCCGGCCGTCGAACAGGCGGCCATGGTGATCCGCTCGGCCTGGTCCGGCGACGGCGCCCAGCGGGTCCGGGTGCTGCCCGCGCGCATCCCCGCCGCCTCCCTGCCGTCGGTGACGGCCGAGCCCAACCGGGTGCCCCTCGGAGTGGACCAGACGGCGCTCGCGCCCGTCCTGCTCGACCTCTTCAAGCGCGACCAGCACCTGATGATCCTCGGCGACAGCGAGTGCGGGAAGACCAACCTGCTGCGCCTGGTCACCCAGGGGCTCATGGAGCGCTACTCCGACGAGGAGATCGTCTTCGCGGTCATGGACCCCCGCCGCGGCCTGCGCAAGCTGGTGCCCGAGGAGTACCGCGGCGGCTACGCCCACAACTCCAAGCTCTGCGGCGCCCTGGCCACCGGCATCGCCACCGAGCTCGAGAAGCGCATGCCCGACGACCTCGCCGCCCAGGACGCCCTCGCCTCCGGCACCTGGTACTCGGGCCCGCGCATCGTCATCCTCATCGACGACTACGACATCCTCACCACCGCCGGCCAGCAACCGCTCGCGCCGTTCCTGCCGTTCATCCCCTCCGCACAGGACATCGGCCTGCACTTCGTCGTCACCCGACGCGTCGCGGGCTCCTCCCGGGCGCTGTACGAGCCGTTCCTGATGACGCTCCGCGAGAGCGGTACGACCGCGGTCGTCATGACCGGCGACCGGCAGGAGGGCCAGCTCTTCCCCGGGGTGTACGCCAGCGCCCAGCCGCCCGGCCGGGGCACCCTCGTGCGCCGGGGCGAGACCACACGGCTGATCCAGACGGCGCTGGCCGAGGACGACGGCGACAAGGACATCTGATGACCAAAGACGTGATCGCGCTCACCGAGCGGATGCCCGACACCGTGAGCATGCTCGCGGGCCTCCTCTCCGGCGGCCCCGACCTGCAGGTACGGACCCTCGGCGACGGGGCCGTGGTGCAGCTGTGCAACGCCGAGGGGCGGCCGCTCGTCTCCATCGAGGCGCCCATGCTGCTCCAGGTGCCGGGCGAGGCCGCCCGGCTGCTCGGACCCGACGCCGAGCCGGCCTCCGGCACGGCCTGGTGGATCGAGGCCCGCGCCGCCACCTCCGTGCCCCAGGCCGAGGAGCTCGCCGGGGCCTTCGCGGCCCGCCTGACCATGATGCTGGGCGGGACGATCTGGCCGCCGGACGTCCCCGGCACCACCGACCCCGCCCACCCCGTCGACACCTCCGGCATCACCGCCGTACCGGCCCCCGCGGCCGCCCAGCCGGCGGTCGACATGCTCACCCCGCGCACGGCCATCGTCCTGCAGGACCGGCCGGTCGTCCCGATGACCAGCTGGCTGTCGGAGGCGCTGCGCGCCGCGCTGGAGAGCGACCGCGGCCTGCAGATCGTCACCCCCGGCCACTGCCGCATCTCCCCGGCCCTGCGATCGGTGCTCGACGCGCCCACGCGCTGGGTCGTCCAGGACGAACGGTGCGGCTACTACGACGGGACGTCCGGCGCGGTGCTGCGCTGGGAGGACGGCGCGTTCGTACCCGACCGCGACGAGAGCGGCGAGACCCCGGTCGCCGAGTCCTTCGCCGACCTGCGGCCCACCGACGAGCGCAGGCTCATCGTCTCCTTCCGCACCGTCCACGCACCCGAGGCCGACCTCGTCCTCGGCGGGGCCCTGGAGACCGTCTGGCGGAAGCTGACCGGCGCCCCGCCGGCGGGCTGGAGCACCGCCGAACCGGTGAACGTGCCGTGGTCGCGGCGGCAGCTGACCGACCTGGCCTACGAGCGCGCCCCCCGGCCCACCTGGACCGCGGTCGTCGGCCACCCCGACCGCCCGGCCTTCGCCACCCTGCGGGTCATCCGCACCCCCAAGGGCGTCGAGGAGGACGTCACCCTCACCCTGGGCTACGGCCCGGGCGAGGAGGTGCCCCTCGCGGAGCTGCCCGCGCTGGCGGACGAGCTCGTGACCCGGTACGGGCTGGCGTCGCTGGTGTGCCAGCTGCGCGAGGCGGGCCGGGACCTGAGCGTCCCGCCCCGCCTGGAGCTGCCGCCGGTGCCGGTCGGCTTCGCCCTGGGATCCGAGGAGGTGCGGGAGGTGGGCAGGGCCCACGCGTCCCGCACGCCGCTCCGCGAGGCCCCGGTGCGGCTCGGCCCGGCGTCCCGGCCCGGCTACTACTACGGGCTGGGCGACGGCGAGGGCCCGGAGGGCTGGGAGGCCATGAAGACCCTCATGCACTACCTGAGGTCGGGCGGGGAGGACTTCGCCGGGGCGGCCGGCTGACGGCCCCGCGCGCGGGACCGCCCACGGCCCCGCGCGCACGGCCCGCGCCTCACTTGGCGGAGGTGCGGAACGCCCAGTCCATCCGCGGCTCCACCACGCAGCGGAACACCCGCCGCACGGGGGCGGTGCACAGCACGGTCATCATCCCGATCGCCAGCACCGTCACCACGACCCCGCCCACCGGCCGGCGGATCCACTCGGCGGCGTCGTACCACTCCCACCACCGCGAGAGCTTGATCAGGAAGCCGTGCAGCAGGAACCCGTACAGGGTCCCGCCGCCCAGCGCGGTGAACCACATCCTCCGGCGCGGCACCCACGCCAGGAAGCAGGCCGTGAGCACGGCGGCGCAGGCGAAGAGGGCGAGGAGGGCGACCGGGGCGGTCCAGGCCGGCTCGTGCAGGCCCTGGGCGCTGTCGTTGTGGAAGAACCACTCGGTGTTCAGCTGCGGCGGCGGCCAGTAGTTCACCGCGATCACCGCGGCGAAGACCGGCACCGCGGCGATCCGCACCCAGCGCCGCCGCACCAGGTCGAAGTGGTGGCGCTCCAGGTGCAGGCCGATCACGAAGAAGGGCAGGAACTGCAGCACCCGCTGCAGGTCGAAGTCGCTGCCGATGTCGGGGGAGACCGCGGCCAGGACGGAGATCACCAGGGCGACCGGCACCGGCCAGCGGATCGCCTTCCAGATGGGTGTGGTCAGCCGCCAGACGAACAGCGCCGCCAGGAACCAGTTCAGGTACCAGGGGTTGGTCAGCGAGATCGACTCCGGCGGAGCATCGTCCTCCGCCCAGTGCTGGAAGTACGTGTAGGCGACCTCGAAGACCACGTACGGCACGACGACGCCCGTGACCAGACGTTTGACCTTGGCGGGACTCAGATCGAAGCTACGCGAGAAGTAGCCGGATATGAGGATGAACGCCGGCATGTGGAAGGCGTAGACCGTGTAGTACAGCGCTGTCGCCGTACGGCTGGTGTAGGTGAGCGGCTGCCACGCGTGACCGAGGGCGACCAGCACGATCGCCAGGTACTTCGCGTTGTCGAAGAAGGGGTCGCGCCCCGTGGGGGCGGTGGCGCCGGCCGTGGCCGGACCGGGCGCTGTGACCACCGTGGCAGGGGTGGCTGTGGGGGACATCCGAGGCACCCTAGCCCGGTGGGTGATCTCGTGGAACCCCCGTCCCCGGGTCGCCGACCGGTCCGACAACTGCTCCGTCCGCGTGGATTCCGGCCGGAACCCTCCGTCAAGAACCCCTGGTAATACCCCGATGAATCGTCACGGCATCGCCCAGGACGGCGAGTTGGTGGCACGATGGTTGCGAGTGGGGGGCGTGCGGAAGGGCATGGCTCCCGGGCCCGGCCAGGCGTTTCCGAGCGAAGGTGTGATCAGTCGTGGTCGTTTCACTGTCCGTGGTGCTGCTCTTGGCCATCGTCCTGGTGGTGATGATCCGTAGCAACAACATCAAGGCGGGCCCGGCGATCGTCGCCATCCTCTTCGGGTTCTTCCTCGCCTCCACGGGCATGGCGCCGTCCATCACGAGGTTCCTGAACTCGCTCGCGGTGACGATAAGCAACATCAAGCTCTGATGTCTCCCGGGCAACGCAGAACGCCCCCGGCGAAGGCCGGAGGCGTTGCGGTGGAGCGGGCGACGGGAATCGAACCCGCGTAGCCAGTTTGGAAGACTGGGGCTCTACCATTGAGCTACGCCCGCGTGCGCCGTCGAACACCCGGAAGTGGTGCGGCACGTTGTGCATCGTAGCGGGTCGGGGTGGTGCGTCGCACATCACCCCCGCGCTGCGGGCGGATCGCGCCACCGACGGCCGGGTGCCAGTGCCCCGAATGCGGCAACCGACGCCCTCCCGGGCATGTACCCTACGTCTCGCACCGACGGGGTGTGGCGCAGCTTGGTAGCGCGTCCGCTTTGGGAGCGGAAGGTCGTCGGTTCGAATCCGGCCACCCCGACCAGCAAGATCACATTGTGGGGCCCATCCTGCTTGCGGTTACTATGCAAGCTGCGCGTCTGTGTGTCTTCCTACCGGGCGCGGTCCGCTGAACATCAGCACCCGCTGAGCAGCAGAAACCCAGAAGTCAGCCCCAAGGAGACCGAACCGTGAAGAGCGCCGTGGAGACCCTGAACCCGACTCGGGTTCGGCTCACTGTCGAGGTGCCCTTCGAGGAGCTCAAGGCCAGCCTCGACGCGGCGTACAAGAAGATCAACCAGCAGGTCACGGTGAAGGGCTTCCGCTCGGGCAAGATCCCGGCGCGCGTCATCGACCAGCGCTTCGGCCGTGGTGCCGTGCTGGAGGAGGCCGTCAACGACGCGCTTCCGAAGTTCTACACCGAGGCGGTCAACGAGGCCGACCTGAACCCGCTGGGTCAGCCCGAGGTCGACATCACCGAGCTGAAGGACGGCGAGCTGCTGGCCTTCACCGCCGAGGTCGACGTCCGCCCGACCCTCGAGATCCCGGACTACTCCGGCATCGAGGTCACCGTCGACGCGGTCGAGGTCACCGACGAGGACGTCGAGAAGTCGGTCGAGCAGCTGCGTGAGCGCTTCGCGACCACCTCCCCCGTCGAGCGCGCCGCCGCCGAGGGCGACATCGTCACCGTCGACCTGGAGGCCAAGGTCGACGGCGAGGTGCTGGAGGACGGCGTCGCGTCCGACGTCGACTACACCATCGGTTCCGGCCAGCTGCTGGACGGCATCGACGAGGCCGTCAAGGGCCTCGAGGCCGGTGCCTCCGCCACCTTCACCTCGCAGCTCAAGGGCGGCAGCGCCGAGGGCAAGGACGCCGAGATCAAGGTCGACGTCAAGTCCGTCAAGGCCCGTGAACTGCCCGAGCTGGACGACGACTTCGCCCAGATGGCGAGCGAGTTCGACACCCTCGAGGAGCTCAAGGCGGACAGCCGCAAGCGCCTCGAGCGGATGAAGACGTTCGACCAGGCCACCCAGGCCCAGGAGAAGGTCCTCGAGGAGCTGCTGCAGCTCGTCGAGGTCCCGATGCCCGAGAAGCTGCTCGAGGACGAGGTCAACACTCGTAAGCACAACCTCGAGAACCACCAGCTCGCCCAGATCGGCATGACCCTGGACAAGTACCTGGAGATGCAGGGCAAGTCCGCCGAGGAGTTCGACGCCGAGCTCAAGGAGCAGGCCGAGAAGGGCATCAAGACCCAGTTCGTCCTCGACGAGATCGTCAACAAGGAGAAGGTCTCCGTCGGCCAGGAGGAGCTCACCGAGCACCTCATGCGCCGTGCGCAGTCCTCCGGCATGAGCCCCGACCAGTTCGCGCAGGCCGTCGTCGAGCAGGGCCAGGTCCCGATGCTCGTCGGCGAGGTCGCCCGCGGCAAGGCCCTCGCGACCGTCGTCGAGGCCGCCACGGTCAAGGACTCCAACGGTGAGGTCGTCGACCTCGAGGACGAGGACGAGACCGAGGCCGCCGCCGAGACGGTCGAGGCCGCCGAGGACAAGACCGAGGCCTGAGCCCCGCTCCCCTCGTAGGTCCTCCGTACGGACCCGTAAGGGTCCCGTACGGGCCTCGTACGGATCCCGTACCGAGCGTGTTCAGGACGGGCCCGGACGTGAGCCCCCCGCCATCCGGCGGGGGCCCGCGGCCGGGCCCGTCCTGTTCCCTGCGGGGCCGTTGTGCGCAGTGGCCGAACCTGCGCTCAGAGCGAACAGTTACTGATGCGGGATGGCGCCTGCCGACCAGCGCGTTAGGGTCCGTAGATACGAGGGCAGGGGAGACATGGCAGCGCGCCGGGACCGTTCCGGCCACGCCATCCCCCGGTCCCCAGAGAAGACGCGGAGACGGCCCGTTGCCGTCAGAGACGAGCAGGTGGATACGTGACTAATCTGATGCCTTCCGCCGCCGGTGAGATCGCCATCGGTGGTGGCCTCGGCGACCAGGTCTACAACCGGCTGCTCGGGGAGCGGATCATCTTCCTGGGTCAGCAGGTCGACGACGACATCGCCAACAAGATCACGGCGCAGATGCTCCTCCTGGCCGCGGACCCGACCAAGGACATCTACCTCTACATCAACAGCCCCGGCGGTTCGGTGACGGCCGGCATGGCGGTCTACGACACCATGCAGTACATCCCGAACGACGTGGTCACCATCGGCATGGGCCTCGCCGCCTCCATGGGCCAGTTCCTGCTGACCGGCGGCACCGCCGGCAAGCGCTTCGCGCTGCCCAACACCGACATCCTCATGCACCAGGGCTCCGCGGGCCTCGGCGGCACCGCCACGGACATCAAGATCCAGGCCGAGCAGCTGCTCCGCACCAAGAAGCGCATGGCGGAGATCACCGCCGCGCACACCGGCCAGACCGTGGAGACGATCATCCGCGACGGTGACCGCGACCGCTGGTTCACCGCCGAGGAGGCCAAGGAGTACGGGATCATCGACGAGATCATCACGCACGCCGCTGGTGTTCCGGGCGGCGGCGGCACGGGCGCCTGACGCCCCCTGCCGGACCGCCGACAGCCGTATTCCAGCCCACCGACCGCCATCAGGATGGTGAACACCCGCATGAACATCTCGTCGCCCAGCGGCCTCTACACCGGCCCCCAGGCTGAAGCCCGCTACGTCGTGCCGCGCTTCGTCGAGCGCACCTCGCAGGGCGTGCGCGAGTACGACCCGTACGCGAAGCTCTTCGAAGAGCGCGTGATCTTCCTCGGCGTCCAGATCGACGACGCCTCGGCCAACGACGTCATGGCGCAGCTGCTGTGCCTGGAGTCGATGGACCCGGACCGCGACATCTCGATCTACATCAACAGCCCCGGCGGCTCGTTCACGGCCCTCACGGCCATCTACGACACGATGCAGTTCGTGAAGCCGGACATCCAGACGGTCTGCATGGGCCAGGCCGCCTCCGCCGCCGCGATCCTGCTCGCCGCCGGTACCCCCGGCAAGCGCATGGCCCTGCCCAACGCCCGCGTGCTGATCCACCAGCCCTCCAGCCAGACGGGCCGCGAGCAGCTCTCCGACCTGGAGATCGCCGCCAAGGAGATCATGCGCATGCGCACGCAGCTGGAGGAGATGCTGGCCAAGCACTCCACCCAGCCGATCGAGAAGATCCGCGACGACATCGAGCGCGACAAGATCCTCACCGCTGAGGACGCGCTCGCATACGGTCTGGTCGACCAGATCGTCTCGACGCGCAAGTCGTCCGTGACGGTCTGACCGGTCTCACCCACCGGTCGGCCGGTTCACTCCGGCAGACCCTCCCGGCCGGTCCTTCCGGCCGGTCCGGTCTCGGCCACCGTGCCGCCGACGACGGGCTCTCCCTTGGCCGAGTAGGGCCAAGGGGGGCCCGCACGGGGGGCCCGGCAAGGTACCGTCGATAGGCAAGCACCCGGGTCCGCAGAGCAAGGCGGATCCCAGGCGAAGGGGAAGCACCTCGTGGCACGCATCGGTGACGGCGGCGACCTGCTCAAGTGCTCGTTCTGCGGCAAGAGCCAGAAGCAGGTGAAGAAGCTCATCGCGGGTCCTGGTGTGTACATCTGCGACGAGTGCATCGACCTCTGCAACGAGATCATCGAGGAAGAGCTCGCGGAGACCTCCGAGGTGCGCTGGGAGGAGCTGCCCAAGCCCCGTGAGATCTACGAGTTCCTCGAGGGCTACGTCGTCGGCCAGGAGGCCGCGAAGAAGGCCCTGTCCGTCGCCGTCTACAACCACTACAAGCGTGTCCAGGCCGGCGAGAACGGCGGCCACAACCGCGACGACGGCATCGAGCTGGCGAAGTCCAACATCCTGCTGCTCGGCCCCACGGGCTCCGGCAAGACGCTGCTCGCCCAGACCCTGGCCCGCATGCTGAACGTCCCGTTCGCCATCGCCGACGCCACGGCCCTGACGGAAGCCGGCTACGTCGGCGAGGACGTCGAGAACATCCTGCTGAAGCTGATCCAGGCCGCCGACTACGACGTCAAGAAGGCCGAGACCGGCATCATCTACATCGATGAGATCGACAAGGTCGCCCGAAAGAGCGAAAATCCGTCGATCACACGGGACGTGTCGGGCGAGGGCGTCCAGCAGGCCCTCCTCAAGATCCTCGAAGGCACCACGGCCTCCGTCCCGCCCCAGGGCGGCCGCAAGCACCCGCACCAGGAATTCATCCAGATCGACACGACGAACGTCCTGTTCATCGTGGGCGGCGCCTTCTCCGGCCTCGAGAAGATCATCGAGTCCCGGGCCGGCGCGAAGGGCATCGGCTTCGGCGCCACGATCCGCTCCAAGCGCGAGATCGAGGCCAGCGACCAGTTCCAGGAGGTCATGCCGGAGGACCTGGTGAAGTTCGGCATGATCCCGGAGTTCATCGGCCGCCTCCCCGTCATCACCTCCGTCCACAACCTCGACCGCGAGGCGCTGCTCCAGATCCTCGTCGAGCCGCGCAACGCCCTGGTGAAGCAGTACCAGCGGCTGTTCGAACTCGACGGCGTGGAGCTGGACTTCGACCGCCCGGCCCTCGAGGCCATCGCCGACCAGGCGATCCTGCGCGGCACCGGCGCGCGCGGCCTGCGCGCCATCATGGAAGAGGTCCTGATGTCGGTGATGTACGAGGTGCCGTCCCGCAAGGACGTCGCCCGCGTCGTCATCACGGCGGACGTCGTCCAGTCCAACGTCAACCCGACGCTGGTCCCGCGCACACGGGGCAACGAGCCGGGCGAGCGGCACGAGAAGAGCGCGTAGCGCTCGGGGTTCTACGGACGTACGAGAGGGGGCGCCCGGCTTGTTGGCGGGGCGCCCCCCTCAGCGCTTTATCGCGAGGACTCAGCCGCCGTGGACGAAGATCTCTTCGGCAGTGGATACGGTGACAGCCGCCTCCAGCCAATACCCCAAGGTGTCCATGTAGGCGCAGGTCATGATGCGCTCACGGACTGCGGGTGACACGGGAATGTCCCGGCTTTCCAGGACACGCAGCACCGACAGCGCACTTTGCTTCAGTCGGCCCTCGGCCTCGCCTTCCAGCCACGTCTCCTCGATGAGGGTGCCACGGCCGGGGAAGAAGGTACGCGGCATGAGTTTCCTCCAGATCTCTCGCGCCGGGGTGTTCCCCAGGCCGATCTCCAACAGTTCCGAGTAGTAGGCGTTGGACTCCGGGTCGGCGGACGCCAGGGCGCTCGCCAGTGCCTCCAGTATGGCCGGAGCCTCCTGCTCGCGGGCATGAGTCATGGCGGAGAACGCCGTCAGAGCCAGGTTCCGGGCGGCGCGGTCCGGACTGGTGATGACTGGAACGTTCTCGGGCCCGAGGACCAGCGGATGCACTGACAGCGCGGTCCAGCCCTCGGGGCCGAGGCGGAACGGGCCGGCCGCCCAATCGGCTGTCGCCTTGTCGTGGCAGACGACGAGAAGCAGCGCGGGACAGGCGTACTTGGCCTTCAGGAACGACAGGTAGTACGCCCAGCTGACTGACTTGTCCGGGTCGCGGCGCCCCTGTGCCTCGATGGCGAGGATGAAGCCGCTGCTGTTGTCGGGCGGCTTGATGCGCAGCACGCTGTCCACGCGCCGCTCCAGCGGCCTGATCTCCGTGGCATCCGCCGAGAGCACCTCGACGGATGCCTTCTCCGGTAACGGCACGTCCAGGATTCGGAACACTGGCGCGAGCAGCTCCGGACGGTCCTGAAAGATCCGGTGAGCCGCCTCGTGGTGTGAAGTGACCATGGCCTGACGTTATGACCGCAGGGCGGGGGTGTGTGCGGGCATTCGCGGGCGATCACCCGTTCGAGTGGCTCCCGGGTGTTCTTCCGCTACCGCTGGGTCACTTCGCCTGCTTCGGGATTTCGACGCGGGTCTCCGTGCGGACCTTCACGGTGAGGTCGGCGGCCACGTTCAGGGGGACGTCCTTGGTGGCCAGGGCCGCCGACGCGTCGGTGAGGATGGTGACGCCGACGGTGCTGCGGTCGGCCCAGAAGCAGATCGGCATGGTGACGCCGTTCTTGAACTTGCTGTTCACGTACTTGGCGTTCTGGCACTTCATCACGGCGTCGCCGAGCCCCGCCGGGGTCATCTTCTGCGGGCTTCCCACGAGTTCCACGGTCCCGCCGCCTTCGGCGCGCTGCTTCCTCTTGCTGGCCTCGAAGAAGCCGTCCACCACCCGCTCGGGGTTCCTGACCTTGCCCCAGGCGCCGCTGAACTGCAGGTACCGGCCGCTCTCGCCGTCGCCGGCCTTGTAGTCGGCACCGGTGGTCTCGGCGTCCGCCACACCCAGCGCGCGGAGCTCGGCCATGTCGCCGGAGTCGAAGCCCTCGCCGGGGTCCTCGGTGTCCTTCTTGAACTCACCCGCGACGGTGTCGGGCGTGGTGAGCTTGTACCGCTTGCCGTCGTCCGGCACGGAGCTGGTGCCTCCGCCACGGCTGGCCAGCAGCAGGAAGCCGCCGCCCGCGACGGCGCCCACCAGCACCAGGACGCCGATCGCGATGGCGATGCCCTTGCCCGCGCCACCGCCCTGCGGCGGCACCGGCGGCGGATACATGCCGGGCCCACCCGGCTGCTGCCCCCACCCGTACGGCGCCTGCTGCTGCGGCGCCCCGTACGGGCCGGGCTGCTGCGGGTACCCGTAGCCGGGCTGCCCTTGCTGCGCCTGCGGCTGACCCCAGGGGTTCGGCTGCTGGGGCGGCATCGGCTGCGGGGCGTACGGGCCCGGCTGGTGGTGGCTCATCGGGGTCCCCCTGAGGGCTTCGGCTGATCGGGTGAGGACAACCCGCGAATCCTGCCATGGCCCCTCGGCGCCGCTTCTACCGGCTACTTCGCCTTGCGGACCTCGCTGCGGACCTTGGCGGTGGCCTCGGACAGGTCCTTGGCGGACATGACCTCGCCGGTGGCTTCGGACGAGCTTCCCGAGCCCTTCGTGACCCGGTGCTCGACGATGCCCATCGCGCTGGCGTCGCCCCAGATGCAGGTGCTCACGTCGGTCGCCGTCGAACTGCTGAGCGAGCTCTTGACGCGCTGCGTCTTGCACTTGAGGGACACACCGTCGAAGCCGAGGGGTCGGTACGCCGCGGTCTCCGACACCGTCTCGATGCGGTCCTTGTACTTCGCCTGGCTCTTCTCCATGTCGGCGAACAACGCGTCCACGGTCTTCGCCGGGTCGGCGAGGTCGCCGTAGACCGTCGTCACCTTCAGCCGCTGCTTCTCGCTGTTCTCGTAGGAACCCTTCTTGCCGGTCCCGTTGGCGATGCCGAACTCCTTGGCCTTCGCGTCGTTGCTGAGGTCTTCGGAGTCCTTGCCCGAGGACGTGGAGCTCTTGGTGTACTTCCCGTCCAGCAGCGTCTGCGGCATCTCGATCGTGTAGGGCGCCATCTTGGCGGGTGCCCCGCCGCCACCGGCGTCCCCACCGCCGTTGCCGCTGTCGCTGCCACCGGTGAAGAAGAGGACCCCGCCCACGATGGCGCCCACCACCACGAGCGCTCCGATCGTGATCCCGATGGCCTTGCCCTTGCCGCCGCCCCGGGGCGGCACCGGCGGCGGGTACTGGGCGTACGGCCCCGGGGCCTGGGGCTGGCCCCAGCCACCGGGTGCCGGCTGCTGGGGGTAGCCCTGGTCGAAGCCCTGGTTGTACGGGTTCGGCTGCTGGGGCGGTATCGGCGGCGGGGCGTACGGGCCCGGTTGGTTGTGGCTCATGGCTACTTCTCCTTGCGGACCTCGTTGCGGATCTTGGCCGTCGCTTCGGCAAGTTCCTGGGCGGACATGACGTTGCCGGTGGCGCCGGCGGCCCCCGCCATGCCGGAGCTCTTGCTGACCTGGTGTTGCACGACGCCCAGTGCGCTCTTGTCGCCCCAGATGCAGGCAGAGGTCTCGGCCGAGGACGAGATGCTGCCGAAGGAACTGGTGATCTTCTGCGTCCTGCACTTCATCACCGCGCCGTCGAAGCCACTCGGCGAGAACGCGGTCCAGGGCGTGACCGTCTCGACGGTTGCCTTGAACTTCTCCGCGTTCTCCTTCTGCTTCTTGTCGCTCAAAGCGATCATCGCGTCGACCGTCTTCGAGGGATCGGCGACCGTGCCGTAGGCACCGCTGACCGAAAGCGCCTGCTTCTCGGCATTGGTGTAACTCGAGCCGACGGACGTGCCGTTCTCGATGCCCATCGCCTTGGCTTCCGCGTCATCGGCGATGCTCTTGGGCTGCTTGTCCGGCGTCGTCGCAGACGCCTTCGTGAACTTCCCGCCCAGCAGCGACTCCGGCATCACCATCGTGTACGGCTTCACATCGCCGTCACTCCCGCCGCCCAGGAAGAACACCGCACCGCCCACCAGCGCGCCCACCACCACGAGCGCCCCGATCGTGATCCCGATGGCCTTGCCCTTGCCGCCGCCCTGGGGCGGCATCGGCGGCGGGTACTGGCCCGGCATGCCCGGCTGCTGGCCCCAGCCGGCCGGGGCCTGGGGCTGCTGGCCCCAGCCGCCGGGGGCCGGCTGCTGGGGGGCGCCGTACGGCGGCGGGGGCTGCTGGCCGTAGGCGGGGGCCGCGGGGGGCTGCTGGGGGTAGCCGTAGCCGGGCTGGCCGTAGGGGTTGGGGCCCTGCGGCGGCTGGGGAGGCTGGCCGTACGGGCCCGGCTGGTTGAAGCTCATCGGTGTCTGCGTCTCTTTCGCTGAGGGAACTCTCGCGTCAGTTCTGCGCCATCCTTCCGGACGCCTTACCGGCGCTTTACCCCGGGGCCGCAACGGTTTCGGAACAGTTGACGTCCAGACCCATTTGTTGATCTTGATGGGCGTGGCATTGCGGAGTTTTCGCTCCGACTTCGGCCCATTCGGCTATTTCTGCGGTTCGCCGACGTCCTCAGCGGACCTCTACGCGTACGTCCTGCCGCAGCTTCGTCACCCGCTTGGCGGCCTCTTCGAGGGTGAGGTCCTGGCCCTGCACCATCAGCGCCGTGTCCAGGGCGAACACCGTGCCGACCGTGCTCTTGTCCGACCAGATGCACAGCGGCATCCGCAAGGGCCTGGGCAGAGCGGTGTCCACGTACTTGCCCATCTGGCATTTCATCACCGCGTCACCGATCCCCTCCGGGGACATCCGCTGAGGGGTGCCCTCGAATTGGATCTTGGAGGGGTCGGTGTCGTTCTTGGCGCCCTTCGTCGCGTCCTCGAACATTCCGTCCACCACCGCCTCGGGGTTCCGTACGTCATCGCCCCACGCGCCGGTGAACCGCAGGGTCTTCTGGGCGCGCTTGTCCTCGCCGGACTTGTACACGGCCGTGGCCTTCTGCGGGTTGGTGACGCCCAGGACGGTGAGACGCGCCAGGTCCCTGGAGCTGAATCCGCTGCTGGTGTCGGCGGTGTCCCTCGTGTACTCACCCGCCACCGTGTCGGGCGTGACGAGCTTGTAGCGCTTCCCCTCCGGTGTCGCCGACGGCGAGGCGGAGGCGCTGGGCGAGGAGCTCGCGGGTGCGGTGGGGGAGTCGGCCTTCGCCTTCTTCTCCCCGTCGCCTCCCGCGAGGACCAGGACGCCACCCACGATCGCTCCCACCAGGGCCAGCGCGACGACCGCGATCCCGATCGCCTTGCCCTTGCCGCCGCCCTGGGGAGGGACCGGCGGCGGGTACGGGGGCGGCATGCCCGGGCCCCAGCCGCCCGGCTGCGGCTGCTGGGGCTGCTGCGGATAGCCGTACCCGGGCGGCTGCGCGTAGGGGTTCGGCTGCTGCGGCGCCCCGTACGGGCCCGGCTGGTGCTGGCTCATCGTTGCCTCTGCGTCTCACGGGAGATCGAATTCGAGACCATCCTTTCGGATGACATGTTCGCGCCTTGTCCCGGGGCGGAAACGGGTTCGTGAGCTGTCACCCCCGCCCCGTAGAATTCCGTCCGTGACCGATAACACTCAGCGCCCCGACAGCGGGCCGAACGACAGCACCCCCGAACTGCCGACCCAGTACGCGCCGGCCGAGGTAGAGGGGCCGCTGTACGAGCGCTGGGTAGAGCGGGGCTACTTCGAGGCCGATGCGACGAGCGACAAAGAGCCGTACACGATCGTCATCCCGCCGCCGAACGTCACCGGCTCGCTCCACCTGGGCCACGCCTTCGAGCACACGCTGATCGACGCCCTCACCCGCCGCAAGCGCATGCAGGGCTTCGAGGTGCTGTGGCAGCCCGGCATGGACCACGCCGGCATCGCCACGCAGAACGTGGTCGAGCGCGAGCTGGCCAAGGAGGGCAAGTCCCGCCACGACCTCGGCCGTGAGGCGTTCGTCGAGCGCGTGTGGCAGTGGAAGGCCGAGTCCGGCGGTCAGATCTCCGGCCAGATGCGTCGTCTGGGCGACGGCGTGGCCTGGAGCCGCGAGCGGTTCACCATGGACGAGGGCCTCTCCAAGGCCGTCCAGACGATCTTCAAGAAGCTCTACGACGACGAGCTGATCTACCGCGCCGAGCGCATCATCAACTGGTGCCCGCGCTGTCTGACCGCCATCTCCGACATCGAGGTGGAGTACCAGAACGACGAGGGCGAGCTCGTCTCCATCCGGTACGGCGAGGGCGACGCCTCCATCGTGGTGGCCACCACCCGCGCCGAGACGATGCTCGGCGACACCGCCGTGGCCGTCCACCCCGAGGACGAGCGGTACAAGCACCTGGTCGGCACCGAGATCGAGCTGCCGCTCACCGGCCGCCGCATCCCGGTCGTCGCCGACGAGCACGTCGACCCGGAGTTCGGCACGGGCGCCGTCAAGGTCACCCCGGCCCACGACCCCAACGACTTCGAGATCGGCCAGCGGCACGACCTGCCGTCCATCACCGTCATGGACGAGCACGCGGTCATCACCGTCCACGGCCCCTTCCAGGGCCTGGACCGGCTGGAGGCCCGCAGCGCCATCGTCGGCGCCCTGCGCGCCGAGGGCCGCATCGTCGCCGAGAAGCGCCCCTACGAGCACTCCGTCGGCCACTGCTCCCGCTGCAAGACGACCATCGAGCCGCGCCTGTCGATGCAGTGGTGGGTCAAGGTCGGCCCGCTGGCCGAGTCCGCCAGCAAGGCGGTCCGTGACGGCGACGTCGCCATCCACCCCAAGGAGATGGAGTCCCGCTACTTCGGCTGGGTCGACAACCTCCACGACTGGTGCATCTCGCGCCAGCTGTGGTGGGGCCACCGCATCCCGGTCTGGTACGGGCCGAACGGCGAGATGGTCTGCGTCGGACCGGACGACGAGGCGCCCACGGGCGAGGGCTGGCACCAGGAGACCGACGTCCTGGACACCTGGTTCTCCTCCGGCCTGTGGCCCTTCTCCACGCTCGGCTGGCCCGAGAAGACCGACAGCGTCGCGAAGTTCTACCCGAACTCCGTCCTCGTCACCGGCTACGACATCCTCTTCTTCTGGGTCGTCCGGATGATGATGTTCGGCATGTACGCGATGGACGGCACCCCGCCGTTCCACACCATCGCCCTGCACGGCATGGTCCGCGACCAGTTCGGCAAGAAGATGTCGAAGTCCTTCGGCAACGCCGTCAACCCGCTGGACTGGATGGACAAGTACGGCTCCGACGCCGTCCGCTTCACCCTCGCCCGCGGCGCCAACCCCGGCGTGGACGTGCCGATCGGCGAGGACTGGGTCCAGGGCTCGCGGAACTTCGCCAACAAGATCTGGAACGCCACGCGCTTCGCGCTCATGAACGGCGCGACGGTCGAGGGCGAGCTGCCGCCCGCCGAGCAGCTGTCCGCCACCGACCGGTGGATCCTCTCCCGGCTCAACTCGGTCGTCGCCGAGGTGGACGCGTACTACGACGACTACCAGTTCGCGAAGCTCTCCGACACGCTGTTCCACTTCGCGTGGGACGAGGTCTTCGACTGGTACGTCGAGCTGTCCAAGGCCACGTTCGCCAAGGGCGGCCCCGAGGCCGAGGCCTCGCGCCGCGTGCTGGGCGAGGTCCTGGACGTCACGCTGCGCCTGCTGCACCCGGTCGTCCCGTTCGTCACCGAGACCCTGTGGACCGCCCTCACCGGCCGCGAGTCCGTGGTCATCGCCGACTGGCCGGCCGACAGCGGCTTCCGTGACGCCGCGGCCGAGCAGGAGATCGCGACGGTCCAGCAGGTCGTCACCGAGGTCCGCCGCTTCCGCTCCGACCAGGGCCTGCAGCCGGGCCAGCGGGTCCCGGCCCAGCTGGACCTGACCGGCACGGCGCTGGCCGCCCACGAGGACGCGATGCGTCTGCTGCTGCGCCTCCAGCCGGCCGGCGAGGGCTTCGCCGCCACCGCCTCGCTGCCGGTCGCGGGTGCGACCGTGGCGCTCGACCTGTCCGGCACGATCGACGTCGAGGCCGAGCGCAAGCGGCTGACCAAGGCGCTGGCCGCGGCCGAGAAGGACAAGGCGCAGTCCACGGCCAAGCTCGGCAACGAGGCGTTCCTCGCCAAGGCCGCCGAGGCGGCCGTGGCGAAGATCCGCACCCGCCTGGCGACGGCCGAGGCCGACATCGAGCGGATCACCGCCCAGCTGGCCGCCCTGCCGGCGAAGTAGAGGCCCAAGGCCTCGTACGACCCGGGTCCCACATGGGACCCCACGGCCCTTCCACAGGCCCCTCTTCCACCCGGTCGAGGGGCCTGTGCTGGTTGCGGTCCCGCCGGTCCCGTACGGGGGCGAACAGCACGTACGCCGTCGACACGGCCACGAAGCCGAGCCGGATCAGGCCCTTGACCGACTCGTCGGGCACCATGAACACGCTGCCGTAGAGGACGATCAGCGCGATCCAGCTCCACCACGGCACCAGGCGCCGCTGTCCGCACACGTCCCACAGCAGGGTGCCCAGCAGCACGGACGCCGTGTAGTAGGTGTAGACGCTGGGGTCGAGGACGATGCGGGCGTTGGCGCCCAGCAGCACGACCGCCGCCCACCGGCCCCGCCAGACGGCGATCGTGCCGAGGGCGAGGCCGAGCGCGGCCTGGGCGGGCCGGGCCCAGTCGGGGGTCACGGGGGTGTTGCCGCCCAGCCAGCGCAGCGCGGAGGCGGGGCTGTTGGGAATGGTGAACTTCGCCGCGGCGAAGGACTGCGGGTCGACGACGAAGAACGGCAGCCAGGCCACCGCCACCAGGCCCACGCACCACAGGCCCGCGCGCAGCCACCGCTCCTTGGGCAGGGCGAGCAGCAGCGGCAGGAAGGCCAGCGCGGTGGGCTTGGAGTCCAGGGCCAGGGCCATGCAGATGCCGGTCGCGGCGGCATTGCAGCGCGTCAGGTAATAGACCGCCAGGGCGGTGAAGAAGAGCGCGAGGACGTCGTCCAGATGCGCGAAGCGGACCGCGACCTCGATCCACATGGGGATGAAGGCCAGGCCCGCGACGAGGACGCGCTGCCGCAGCCGCTGGTGGTTCGTGCCCGTGCCCAGGAAGTGCCGGGCGGCGCTGCGGCCGGCGAGGACCAGGATCACCAGGCCCAGCACCGACATGAACGCCTCGGCCAGCACCTGCCCGACCTCGGCGGGGAAGGGGTTGAACAGGCCCGCCACGAGGAAGCTGATGGGCCCCATCTGCAGCTCGGGGTGGCGGGCGTAGAGGTTGAGCCCGCCGTCGCCCGAGGAGCCGTAGATCAGCTCGCCGCCGGTGCGCAGGTAGTGCCAGGAGAAGCCGCCGCTGGGCTCGACGATCACGAACCAGAGCACCGCCCACGCGGTGAGCAGCAGCAGATGCGTCCGATTGCTCAGTTGTGGTATCCGCACAACGCTCCGTTCCGCCACCCGGAACCGTTCCGGGCATAAATATCACCGGCGGTCAGATGACGGAAGGGAACGGAAAGTTGCCTCGTCGGTCTCTTCTGTGACCGATCTCATGAGGCCCGTGCGGCCCGTGCGGCCCCATGCGGCCCGTGAGGGGGCTCAGGCCTCGATGGCCACCGGCCCGGACTCCACGCGCTCGGCGTTGCGCCGGGTCTTCGCCCAGCCGTTGCGGCCGCGCAGCATCCGGACGAACCCGCGCGCCGAGGCGGGGAAGAGGTGGTACGCGTACAGCCACAGGGCCAGCCCCCACAGCAGCGCGGTCAGCATCGACCGGTCGGCGGCGCGGTCACGGCGGTAGAGCGGGCCCCACAGCACGAACGGCAGCACGGAGACGACGGCCAGCGCGAGCACCAGCGGCCACAGGGCCAGCATGCCGTCGAACGCCTCGCCCACGCCGTCCTGAGCGGCCGTCAGGCCGAGGAGGGTGAACATGACCGCGCACAGCGCGAGGGTGACCAGGTGGGCGACGGGCTGGAGGAAGGTGTAGAGCGTCTCCAGGACGCCCTTGCCGCCGTAGTGGCGCGAGGAGACGATGCGCGGCGCGTAGCGCACGCACTGCAGGTTGCCCTGGGCCCAGCGGGTGCGCTGGGTGAGGAAGCGGCGGCCGTGCGGCAGGCCCTCCTGGGAGACCCAGGTGTCGGCTATGTGGGCTATGCGGTCACCGGCCAGGATCATGTGCAGGCCCAGCTCGTAGTCCTCCAGCAGCGCGCCGCGCTGCCAGGGGCGGCGCTCGGCGGCGGCTATGCGGTCCAGCGAGGTCAGCCGGGTGAACTGGCCGTTGCCGCCGAGGCCCACGGAGCCGGTGCGGCCGCGCAGCAGCTGCATGCCGGCGTTGGAGACGGAGAACTCCATGTCCTGCATCCGGACGAGGAGGCGCGCGAAGGCGTTGCTGACGCGGCCGCGGTCCTCGCCGAGCGGGCGGGGGTCGTCGGTGTTGCGCATCCGGACGCTGACCTGGACGCCGCCGATCTCCGGATCGCCGAAGCCCTGCGGGCCGGCGACGCGGGGGAGGGCGTGCGGGTCGAGCTGGCCGTCGGCGTCGATGACGCACACCACGACGCGCTCGCGGTCGGCGTCCTTGGACAGGAACTGGTTCAGCTCGTCGTACGCGGCGTTGAGCGCGGCGCCCTTGCCCTGGCGGGCGTGGGGGCGGCGACGGCTCACGAGGTGGACGCGGCGGTCGTCGTCGGCCAGGGCGGCGACGATGGCGCCGGTGCGGTCCTCGCTGTCGTCGTCGATGACCCACACGTGCGCGCCCGGGTGGTCGGCGCGCAGCCGGCGCACGGTGGTGCCGACGACGGCCTCTTCGTCCCGGCACGGGACGAAGAAGTGCCAGTCGAAGGCACCGGGGTCGCCGTGGCCGGCCTCGGGGCGGCGGGTGTAGGCGTGGCGGGCGCCGGCCCAGTAGAGCAGGAAGCACAGGAGGAGGAAGAAGGGGAAGGCGAGGAGGAGGGGGCTGGAGAACATGCGGGTGGGGGCTCCGGGGGGGGGTGCGTTTACGGGGGCGGTGCGTGCGGTGCGGTGCGCGTTGCGGAAGGGGCCCCGGTCCCGCCCTTTCACCGTTTCTTGTCCTCAATCGCCGGACGGGCTGGAAGGTCCAGCCCGTCCGGCGTTTGAGGACCGGGGGTCCGGGGGCGGAGCCCCCGGTTGCGGGAAGGGGCGGGGTGGGGGAGGGATCAGGCCGCTGCCGCCAGTTGTTCCGGCGCGCCGATCGCCGTCAGCAGCGCCACGATGCGGTCCGACGCCAGCCCGTCCCCGAAGGGACTCGGCAGGGCGGCCAGTCGTTGCAGTTCCTGCGCGCCGGAGGCCAGCCGGCGGCGGGCCGCCTCGCCGATCTGCCGGCCCGGCTCGACCAGGTCCGCGAAGTCCCCCATCGCCTCCGGCCGCTCCGTCGAGCGGCGGACGACCACCAGCGGGCGGCCGAGGACCGTGCACTCCTCCTGGATGCCGCCCGAGTCGGAGATCAGCAGCGCGGCGTGCCGGGCCAGGGCCAGGAACTCGGAGTAGCCCAGGGGAGCGGTCACCGTCAGCGGGGTCAGCAGGCCGGTGAGGCCCGCGGCCTCGATGCGGGCGCGGGTGCGCGGGTGGAGCGGCAGGACGACCGGGCGGTCGGCGGTGGCCAGGGCGGCCAGCTCGGTGAGGATGGCGCGCAGGGCCCCGGGCGAGTCGGTGTTCTCGGGCCGGTGCACGGTGGCCAGGACGTAGCCGTCGGCGGTCAGGGCGTGCCGGGCCAGCAGCGCCGTGCGCTCCGCCGCGTCGGGGAGCTGGTTGCGGACGGCCTCGACGACGGTGTTGCCGGTGACGGCGATGCGGGCGTCGTCGATGCCCTCGGCGAGGAGGTTGGCGCGGTTGTCCTCGGTGGCGGCGCACAGCACGTCGGCGATGCGGTCGATGAGGACGCGGTTGTGCTCCTCGGGCATGTCGCGGTCGTGGCTGCGCAGCCCGGCCTCGACGTGGAGCAGGGGGATCCCGCGGGCGTTGGCGGCGAGAGCGCCGGCGAGGGCGGCGTTGGTGTCGCCCTGGACGACGACGGCCAGCGGAGGCTCGGCGGTGAACAGCTCGTCGAGCTGCGCGAGGGCGGCGGAGATCTGCACGGCGCGCGGCTGTCCGCCCACGCCGGTCAGGAACGTCGGCTCCGGCAGGCCCAGCTCGGTCAGGAAGCGGCCCGACAGCTCCTCGTCGTAGTGCTGCCCGGTGTGGACCAGGTGGGCGGCGGGGCCCAGGAGGCGCACGAGGTCGGTCAGCTTGACGAGCTCGGGGCGGGTGCCGAGAACGAGGGCGACGCTACGCGGGGGCAGGGACAGCACGAGGGGGACTCCTGAGGCCGGCGGCGGGGACGGCTACGAGCCTGCGGTGCCCCGGTTGCGCGTCAGGAGGGTCTTCGGTTGCCGGACGGTTGCGAAGGGATGATCGAGGACCATGGTCCCGGGCCGGTCAGGGACCTTCGACCCCCTCGTCCTCGCCATTGCCGCCGCCGTCGGGGCGGTAGCGGTAGCCCAGGCCGCGTACGGCCTCCAGGGGGTCGGCGGCCTCGTCGCCGGCGGCCTGGCGCAGCTTGCGCCGCAGCCGCAGCACCGCGAACTTCACCCGCTCGCGGCCGGTGCCCTCCGGGTCGTCCCACACCCGGTCCAGCAACTGGTCGGTGGTGATCACCCGGCCCCGGTTGCGGACGAGCACCTGCAGCAGCCGGTACTCGATGTCGCTCAGCCGCGCCTCGTGGCCCTGCCACACGGCCGAGCGCCGTTCGGGCACCAACCGCAGCCCGTCCCCGCCGAAGGAGTCGCCCGCCCAGCGGGTGGGCTCGCTGCGGCGCAGCAGCGCCTCGACGCGGGCGAGGAGCTCGTCGTTGCCGAAGGGCTTGGGCAGGTAGTCGTCGGCGCCGGCGCGCAGGCCGCGCACCCGGTCGGACTCGGCGCCGCGGGCGGTGAGCAGCAGGACGGGCAGGTCGCTCATGTCGCGGGTGCGTTCGAGCACCTCCCAGCCGTCGAGGCCGGGCAGGCCGATGTCGAGGATCATCAGCCCGGGCCGCTCGGCGAACAGCAGGCGCAGGGCCTCGCGGCCGTCCTCGGCGCGGACGGCCTCGTGGCCGGCGCGGGTGAGCAGGACCCGCAGGGCGAGGGCGAGGTCGGGGTCGTCCTCGACGAGGAGGATGCGGGTCATGGCCGGGTCCCCGCTCCGGGTGCGGGCGGCGGCCCCTCCAGGGGCAGCCGGATGCGGAAGACCGCGCCCTCGCCCTCCCGGCCGCCGACGGTGATCGTGCCGCCGTGCAGCTCGACGACGGTACGGGCGATGGCCAGGCCCAGTCCGGTGCCGGGGTAGCCGCCGGAGCGGGCGTTGGGGGCCCGTACGAAGCCGGTGAAGATCTCGTGGCGGGCCTGCTCGGGGACGCCGATGCCGGTGTCGGCGACCTCGATGTCCCAGTGGACGCCGCGGGGGGCGGCGGTGACGGTGATCCGGCCGCCGGGCGGGGTGAACTTGGCGGCGTTCTCCAGCAGGTTTCCCAGGACGTGCTGGAGGCGGTGGCGGTCGCCGCGCAGGGCGGGGCCGGGCGCGCAGTCGAGGACGGCGAACAGTTCCGCCCGTTCGATCGCGCCCATCTGGTCCATGACGGCGTCCTCGAGCATGTGCGGTACGTCCACGGGGGCGAACTCCAGCTCGGGTCCGGCGGCCCGCATCCGGGTGGTGAGCAGCAGGTCGGAGATCACCCGCTGCATCCGTTCGGCGTTGCGCCGGATGGCGTCCAGGAAGGAGGACTGCTCGGCGCCGAGGCTGCCGAAGGCCGGGTCGGCCAGCAGCTCGCCGAAGCTGCAGATCGAGGTGAGGGGGGTGCGCAGCTCGTGGGAGGCGGCGGCGGTGAAGGCGTTGCGCTGTCCGGCGAGCTCGGTGAGCGTGCGGTTGTCGCGCTCCAGGTCGCGCTCGCGCCGCTTGGCGTCGGTGATGTCGGCGAACACCCACAGGGAGCCGAGGTAGGCGTCGCCGTGCCGCAGCGGCTCGACCTGGCGGCGGATGGTCCGCCCGTCGGTGAGCGGGATCTCGGCCACCCGGTGCACATGGCGGCCGGCCAGGATCTCGCCGGGGGTGCCCGGTCCGGTGTGGCCGGGGGCGAAGAAGGCCCGTACGAGCGGGGCGACGGGCCGCATGGGGGCGCCGGGGGAGAGGTCGGCCCGCCCCTCCAGGTCGAACATGCGGACGAACCGTCGGTTGACGGCCAGCACCTCGTCGGCCGGGCTCTGCAGCAGCGCGCCGGCCGGCAGCGCCTCCAGGACCGCCTGGAGCCGGTCCCGGTCCTCGGACCCCATGGCTCTCCTTCGCGCGCACCGCCGAAACTCACTCAAGGGATCTTCCGGAAAAACCGTATGCCAAAGCGGATGCACGCGCTCCCGATGTCGTGGGAGGTGCCCCCGCTCTCCCGGGCGCCCCGGTCCGTAGACTGGGCCCCGTGAGCGAGCGCCCCCTGAACGACGAAAACGGCGAAAACGAACCCGGCGAAAACGGTGAAACCGACCGGTTCGCCGAGATCGTCGAAGCCGAGACCGACCGCGACCCCGACCTCGCCGTGATCGAGGCCGGCAGCCGCACCCTGCGCGCCCAGTCCGGGCCCCCGCAGGGCGACGGCGTCCCGGCCCGGCCGCAGGACCCGGAGGTGGACCGGGCGCTGCGCGAGGTGGAGAGCGAGCTGGCGGGCCGCTGGGGCGAGACCAAGCTGGACCCGTCGCTGGTGCGCATGGAAGCCCTGATGGACATCCTCGGCCAGCCGCAGCGCGCCTACCCCGCGATCCACATCACCGGCACCAACGGCAAGACCAGCACCGCCCGCATGATCGAGGCCCTGCTGGCCGCCTTCGACCTGCGCACCGGCCGCTACACCAGCCCGCACGTGCAGTCCGTGACCGAGCGGATCAGCCTGGACGGCGCCCCGATCGCCGCCGAGCGCTTCATCGAGACCTACCGCGACATCGAGCCGTACGTCCGGATGGTCGACGAGCGCGAGGAGTACCGCCTCTCCTTCTTCGAGGTGCTCACCGGCATGGCCTTCGCGGCCTTCGCCGACGCCCCCGTGGACGTGGCCGTCGTCGAGGTCGGCATGGGCGGCACCTGGGACGCCACCAACGTCGTCGACGGAACGGTCGCCGTGGTCACCCCGATCGCGCTCGACCACACCGACCGGCTCGGCTCCACCCCCGGCGCCATCGCCGCGGAGAAGGCCGGGATCATCAAGCCCGACGCCACCGTCGTGCTGGCGCAGCAGCCGGTGGACGCGGCGCAGGTGCTCCTCAAGCACTCCGTCGAGGTGGACGCGACCGTCGCCCGCGAGGGCATGGAGTTCGGCGTCACCGCCCGCGAGGTCGCGGTCGGCGGCCAGCTGCTGACCCTGCGCGGCCTGGGCGGCGAGTACGAAGAGGTCTTCCTCCCGCTGTACGGGGCCCACCAGGCGCACAACGCCGCCGTCGCCCTGGCCGCGGTCGAGGCGTTCTTCGGCATCGGCTCGCAGCACGCCCGCATCCTGGACATCGACACCGTCCGCCGCGCCTTCGCCTCCGTCACCTCCCCGGGCCGGCTGGAGGTCGTGCGCCGCAGCCCCACCGTGGTGCTCGACGCCGCCCACAACCCGGCCGGCGCCCGGGCCGCGGCCGAGGGCGTCACCGAGGCGTTCGGTTTCAGCCGTCTCGTCGGCGTCGTCGGCACCAGCGCCGACAAGGACGTGCGCGGCCTGCTGGAGGCCTTCGAGCCGATCTTCGCGGAGATCGTCGTCACCCGGAACTCCACCCCGCGCGCCATGGACGTGGACGAGCTGGCGGCGCTGGCCGTCGAGGTCTTCGGTTCCGAGCGCGTCCAGGTCGAGCCGCGGCTGGACGACGCCCTCGAGGCCGCGATCACCCTCGCGGAGGAAGAGGGCGAGTACGCGGGCGCCGGTGTGCTGGTGACCGGCTCGGTGATCACGGTCGGCGAGGCCCGGCTGCTGCTGGGAAGGGGCTGACATGAGGACGCTGTGCGCGAGCACCCTGATCGGTGAATTCTTCGTCATCGGCTTCGCCGGCCTGGTCGCCATGCAGACCTCCGACCTGTCCACGGGCACGGTCTGGGCCGTCAGCGGCACCGCCATGGTGCTCAGCGTCCTGCTGTGCGGGATGCTCACCCGGCCCGGCGGCGTCCAGCTGGGCTGGCTGCTGCAGATCGGCCTGATCGCCAGCGGCCTGGTCGTCCCGATGATGTTCATCCTCGGCGCGGTCTTCGCCGGCCTGTGGTGGGCCTCGGTCCACTTCGGCCGCAAGGTGGACGAGGCCAAGGCCCGCTTCGCCGCGGCCGCGGCCGAAGCCTCGTAGTCCGGTTGTCGGTGGGCCGGGGCGTCCCTGTACCCTTCGGCCCACCGCATCCGTTTGCCTGCCCGCAAGGAGCCCGCAGTATGAGCCAGCGCACCCTCGTCCTTCTCAAGCCGGACGCCGTCCGCCGCGGCCTGGTCGGCGAGATCGTCGGCCGCATCGAGCGGAAGGCCGGCTGGACGATCGCGGCGCTGGAGCTCCGCACCCTGGACCGTGCCACCCTCGAGCAGCACTACGCCGAGCACGTCGGCCGTGACTTCTACGAGCCGCTGATGGGCTTCATGTCCTCCGGCCCGGTCGTGGCCCTGGTCGTCGAGGGCGAGCGCGTCATCGAGGGCGTCCGCGCGCTGGCCGGCCCGACCGACCCCATCGCGGCCGCTCCCGGCTCGATCCGCGGCGACTTCGGGACCATCACGCGCGAGAACCTCATCCACGCCTCGGACTCCCCGGAGTCCGCGGAGCGGGAAATCAAGATTTTCTTTCCCGGCCTCGCCTGATACCGGATCAGCCGAACGTCCATTCTGATCAGGGGCGACCGATTTCTTTTCGGTCGCCCTCAGGCATATGCCGCGCCGAACGAGGGAACCTCTCACTCCGACACGACGTCACCATTACTGGGGCCAGCTCGTGTTCCACCCACAATGGCGGAGGAACCCTCGCACCGCGTTCGAGTGGGCGAGACTACGATGAAGCCTCGGCGCCCCGCAGCGCACCACACCTGCCGTCCTCAAGTAAGCAATCGCTCAAACTGGGAAGGCCAGACGTATCCTCATGGGGAACAACATGTCGTTCATCGGCCGTGACATGGCTGTCGACCTCGGGACCGCCAACACGCTGGTTTACGTCAGAGGCCGCGGGATCGTCCTCAACGAGCCGTCAGTCGTCGCGATCAATACCAACACCGGTGGGATCCTCGCGGTCGGTGCCGAGGCCAAGAAGATGATCGGCCGAACCCCCGGCAACATCGTCGCGGTCCGCCCGCTCAAGGACGGTGTGATCGCCGACTTCGAGATCACGGAGCGGATGCTCCGTTACTTCATCCTCAAAATCCACAAGCGCCGCTGGATGGCCCGCCCGCGCGTCGTGGTCTGCGTGCCCTCCGGCATCACCGGCGTCGAGCGCCGCGCCGTCATCGAGGCCTCCACCCAGGCCGGTGCCCGGCAGGTGCACATCATCGAGGAGCCCATGGCCGCCGCCATCGGCTCGGGGCTGCCCGTCCACGAGGCCACCGGCAACATGGTCGTGGACATCGGCGGCGGCACCACCGAGGTCGCCGTGATCTCCCTGGGCGGCATCGTCACCGCGCAGTCCATCCGGGTCGCCGGCGACGAGCTGGACAACGCGATCATCCAGCACATCAAGAAGGAGTACAGCCTCCTCCTCGGTGAGCGCACCGCCGAACAGATCAAGATCACCATTGGTTCGGCCTACGACCTGGAGCAGGACGAGCACACCGAGATCCGCGGCCGGGACCTGGTCAGCGGCCTGCCCAAGACCGTGGTCATCTCCGCCGCCGAGGTCCGCAAGGCCATCGAGGAGCCCGTCAACTCCATCGTCGACGCGGTCAAGACCACCCTCGACAAGTGCCCGCCGGAGCTCTCGGGTGACGTCATGGACCGCGGCATCGTTCTCACCGGCGGCGGCGCCCTCCTGCGCGGCCTCGACGAGCGGCTGCGCCGTGAGACCGGCATGCCGATCCACATCGCCGAGGACCCGCTGGACTCCGTCGCCCTCGGCTCCGGCAAGTGCGTCGAGGAGTTCGAAGCCCTCCAGCAGGTCCTGGACGCCCAGCCCCGTCGGTGACGAAAGGGGCGTCCCGTGCCGGACCGGAGGCGCTCGCTCCATGGCGCGCCGACGGCGCCTGCCCCAACTGATATACAGGCAGAACGCTCCCCGATGACCGTCCGGACCCGCAGCCCGGCGGTCCGACGAGAAGGGCCCGCCGCCGCACGTGAGGGACACACGAGAGAGCCGGCTGCTGCTGGTGCTGCTGATCGCGATCGCCTTCGCGCTGATCACGGTCGACATCCGCGGCGGTGAGCAGTCCCCGCTCGACGGCGCGCGGCACGCCGCCGCCTCGGCCTTCGGCCCGGTGGAGAAGGGCGTGGCCGCCGCCGTCGACCCGGTCGGCGACGCCATCGCCGCCGTCCGCGACTCCGGCGACCGCAGCGACCGCATCAGCGAGCTGGAGCGCGAGAACACCACCCTCAAGCAGCGGCTCGGCAGCGACGACCGCAACCGCGGCCGGCTGCGCGAGCTCGACGCGATGCTCAAGACCGCCGGCCGGGGCCAGTACGGCATCAAGGGCGCCCAGGTCATCGCCATAGGAGCCGCGCAGGGCTTCTCCTGGACCGTCACCATCGACATCGGCGGCAACGACGGCGTCAAGCGCGACATGACCGTCCTCAACGGCGACGGCCTCGTCGGCCGCGTCACCACCGTGGGCCCCACCACCTCCACCGTCCTGCTCGCCAGCGACCCCAAGTTCACGGTGGGCACCCGCATGGAGAAGACCGGCGAGATCGGCTTCGCCAACGGCCAGGGCGACCGCTCCCTGCGTGTGGAGCTCCTCAACGGCAAGGCCGCCGTCCGCGAGGGCGACCGCCTGACCACCTTCGGCTCCAGCCGCGACAAGCCCTTCGTGCCCGGCGTCCCCGTCGGCGAGGTCACCCGCGTCGAGCCCTCCGGCGGCGGCCTCACCCGCACCCTGCAGGTGCGGCCCTTCGTCGGCTTCAGCAAGCTCGACCTCGTCGGCGTGGTCGTCCAGCCGCCCCGCGAGGACCCCCGCGACACCGTCCTGCCGCCCAAACCCGAGGCTCCCAAGCCGGCCCCCACCGTGACCGTCACCGTCACCCCCTCCCCGAGCGCCAAGCCCCAGGACTGACCGATGCGCCTGAACCGGATCCTGCTCTCGACCGCGCTCGTGGTGGTGGCACTCGTCGTCCAGGTGAGCGTCTTCGCCCGCCTCCACCTGCCCGGCGCCGTCCCCGACCTGCTGCTCCTCGTCGTCGTCGGCCTCGCCCTCGTCTACGGACACACCGCGGGCGCCCTCATCGGCTTCGGGGCCGGCCTGCTCGCCGACCTCGCGCCCCCCGCCGACCACGCCACCGGGCGCTACGCCCTGGTGCTGTGCCTGATCGGCTATCTCATCGGCCTGGCCAGACCCGAGAGCGGCCAGCTGCGCTCGGCCACCGCGCCCATGCTCGCCGTCGTCGGCGCCGCCATCGCCTCCACCCTGCTCTACGCGGGCGTCGGCTCCCTCGTCGGCGACACCGCCGCCCGGCACGTCGGCCTGACCGGCCTCGTGGCGACCGCGGCCCTCTACGACCTGCTGCTCGCGCCCTTCACCGTGCCCCTGATCATGGCCGTGGCCCGGCGCACCCTCGGTGATCCGCTCACCGGCGACGGCACCGCGGTCGCCGGCGGCGGCGAGCCCGCCTACCGGCGCAACACCGGCGGCAGCTTCCGCCTCGGCCGCATCAGCCGCAAGGGGCGCCTCGGCGGCCGCACCAGCCGCATCGGCAGCCAGCGCACCAGCCTGCTCGCCAAGCCGCGCAAGCCGAAGCTCAAGGGGGTCAAGCGGCTTTGACCAGTCGTCCTGAGACCGGGCGGACCTCGCGCATCACGATCCGGCTGGTCGTCATCCAGATCCTCGTCTTCTCGCTGCTGCTCACCCTCGGCGGCCGCCTGTGGTACCTGCAGATCCGCAACGGCGACCAGTACACCGCCGAGGCCGCCGACAACCACATCCAGCAGGTCGTCGCCCCCGCCACCCGCGGCTCGATCCTCGACGCCCGCGGGGTGCCGCTCGCGGACAACGAGACCCGGCTGGTGGTCTCCGCCAGCCGCACCGACCTGATGAAGATGAAGGACAGGGGCAAGGCCGTCCTCGCCCGCCTCGCCGGCGTGCTGAACCTCAAGCCCGAGGACGTCGCCGCCAAGGTACGGCTGTGCGACGCCAAGACCCCCAAGCCGTGCTGGGCCGGCTCGCCCTACCAGCCCATCCCCATCACGGACGAGGCCACCACCCAGCAGGCCCTGCAGATCCGTGAGCGCCAGGAGGACTTCCCGGGCATCACGGCCGAGCCCACCGCCGTGCGCCGCTACGCCGGCCCGGGCGGTTCCAACACCGCGCAGGTCCTCGGCTACCTCTCGCCCGTCAGCGACGAGGAGATCACCAAGGCCAAGAACGGCCGCTCCCCGCTGCTGCGCTCCGACCAGATCGGCCGCTCGGGGATAGAGCGCCAGTACGACACCGAGCTGCGCGGCAAGGCCGGCGTGACCCGCTACGAGGTCGACAACCTCGGCCGCGTCATCGGCAAGGCCAAGAGCGACAAGGCCGAGCCCGGCGCCAACGTCGTCACCAGCATCGACGCCCGCGTGCAGGCCATAGCGGAACGCGAACTGGACCAGGCGATGAAGGACGCCCGCAAGGAGATCGACCGCAACACCGGCGTCCCCTACAAGGCCGACGCCGGCGCCGTCGTGGTGATGGAGTCCAAGACCGGCCGGGTCGTCGCCATGGCCTCCAACCCCACCTACGACCCCAACGCCTGGGTCGGCGGCATCTCCGGCAAGGACTACAAGGAACTCACCGGCAAGGACTCCAACTACCCGCTGCTCAACCGCGCCATCCAGGGCCAGGCCGCCCCCGGCTCCATCTTCAAGGTCATCTCCACCACGGCGGCCGTCAACGCCGGATACGGCTTCGACGACGGCTACAACTGCTCGAGCTCGTACAGCATCGGCAACCAGGTCTTCAAGAACTTCGAGTCCCAGAGCCACGGCTCCATCAACCTCGGCCGGGCGCTGGAGGTCTCCTGCGACACCGTCTTCTACGACCTGGCCTACCGTCAGTGGCAGAAGGACGGCGGCAACAAGCCCAAGAACCCCGCCGACTGGTTCTACAAGACCGCCCACCAGTTCGGCCTCGCCAAGGAGACCGGCATCGACCTCCCCAACGAGGTCCGCGGCCGCGTCCCCGACCGCGAGTGGAAGAAGAAGTACTGGGAAGCCAACAAGGACACCTGGTGCAAGCAGGGCGACAAGGAAGACACCAGCTACGCCGGGAAGATCGCCAAGGAGAACTGCGAGTCCGGCATGCGCATGCGCGCCGGTGACTCCGTCAACTACTCCATCGGCCAGGGCGACACCCTCGTCACCCCCATCCAGATGGCCACCATCTACGCCGCCATCAGCAACGGCGGCACCCTGTACAACCCCACCGTCGGCAAGGCCATCGTCTCCAGCGACGGCAAGCGCGTACGGGAGATCAAGCCGGCCTCCCACGGCCGGCTGCCCTTCGAGGGCCGGACCCGCGACCAGATCGACGCCGCCCTCGCCGGCGTCGCCACCAACGGCACCGCCGCCTGGCGGTTCCAGGGCTGGCCCCAGAAAGAGATCCCCATGCACGCCAAGACCGGCACCGCCGAGGTCTACGGCAAGCAGACCACCTCCTGGTTCGCCACCTACACCGCCGACTACACCGTCGTCATGACGATCTCCCAGGGCGGCACCGGCTCCGGCGCCTCCGGCCCGGCCGTCCGCAAGATCTACAACGGCCTGTACGGCGTCGACGAAAAGGGCAAGATCGACGAGAGCAAGGCGCTGCTGCCGCACCCGCAGACCGGGCTGCCGAAGATCGAGAAGGACGGCACCATCGAGGCACAGCCCATCGCCTCGCCCACGCCCAGCCCCTCGGCGTCCGCCTCGGACGGCTCCTCGGCCCCGCCCTCGGGGGGACCGGCCTCGCCGGAGCAGTCCCCGTCCCGGAAGGAGGACGAGGACCGGTGAGTACCGCCAGCGGCTACCGCGTCCGCCGATTCACCCCCGAGCGCGGCACCTGGTCCCGGCTCACCGCCCGCGACTCCGTGCTGCGCCGCCTGGACTGGGTCATGCTGCTCGCGGCCCTGGCCCTGTCCGCCATCGGCACCCTGCTCGTCTACTCCGCCACCCGCAACCGCACCGAGCTCAACCAGGGCGACCCCTACTACTTCCTGCTGCGCAACCTCCTCAACACCGGCATCGGCCTGGCCCTCGCCCTCGGCGCGGTCTGGGTCGGCCACCGGGCGCTGCGCGGCGCCGTCCCCATCCTGTACGGCATCTCGGTGCTGTTCACCCTCGCCGTGCTCACCCCGCTGGGCGCGACCATCAACGGTGCCCGCTCCTGGATCCAGCTCGGCGGCGGCTTCTCCATCCAGCCCTCCGAGTTCACGAAGATCACCATCACGCTGGGGATGGCGATGCTGCTGGCCGGCAAGGTCGACGCCGGCGACCGGCGCCAGCCCGACCACCGCACCGTCATGGAGGCCCTCGCCCTCGCCGCGCTGCCGATCGTCATCATCCTGCTGATGCCCGACCTCGGCTCCGTCATGGTGCTCGTCGTGATCGTGCTGGCCGTGCTCCTGGCCTCCGGCGCCTCCAACCGCTGGATCGCCGGGCTCATCGGCACGGGCGTCGTCGGCTGCCTCCTCGTCTGGCAGCTCGGCGTCCTCGACGAGTACCAGCTCAACCGCTTCGCCGCCTTCGCCAACCCCGCCCTCGACCCGGCCGGCGTCGGCTACAACACCAACCAGGCCCGCATCGCCATCGGCTCCGGCGGCCTCACGGGCTCCGGCCTCTTCCACGGCTCCCAGACCACCGGCCAGTTCGTCCCCGAACAGCAGACCGACTTCATCTTCACCGTCGCCGGGGAGGAACTCGGCTTCGTCGGCGCCGGAGCGATCATCTTCCTGCTCGGCATCGTGCTGTGGCGGGCCTGCCGCATCGCCCGCGAGACCACCGAGCTGTACGGGACGATCGTGGCCGCCGGCATCATCGCCTGGTTCGCCTTCCAGAGCTTCGAGAACATCGGCATGACCCTGGGCATCATGCCCGTCACCGGGCTCCCGCTGCCCTTCGTCTCCTACGGAGGCTCGTCGATGTTCGCGGCCTGGATGGCGGTGGGACTCCTCCAGTCGATCAAGGCGCAGCGCCAGATGTCGGCCTGAGCCGCCGGAGGCGGTCTGCCGCGACGCCCGTTCGAGGACTAGATTCGGCGTCATGGCGGACACCGTGAGAGAGATCGAGCGGAAGTACGAAGCCGGCGACGGTACGGGCCCGGCCCACCTCCCCGACCTGAGCGGGGCCGCACCCGTGGCGGCCGCCCGCGACCGGGGGACGGCCGAGCTGGACGCCGTCTACTACGACACCGCCGACCGCCGCCTGGCCGCGGCCGGCATCACCCTGCGCCGCCGCACGGGCGGCACCGACGCCGGCTGGCACCTGAAACTGCCGGTCGCCCCGGGGGTACGCGACGAGATCCGCGCCCCCCTCGCGGCCACCGTGCCGCGCGCCCTGACCGCACTCGTCCGCTCGCGCACGCGCGACGCCCCGCTCCGGCCGCTGGTGCGGATCCTCTCCCGCCGGCAGGTGCACCACCTCCACGACGCCGGCGGCACCCTGCTCGCCGAGGCCAGCACCGACACGGTCACCGCCACCGCCCTCACCGACGGCGGCGCCACCGCCCGGTGGACGGAAGTGGAGATCGAGCTCGCCCGGGGCGGCGACGAGGACCTGTTCGACGCCCTCGAACCGCACCTGCGCAAGGCCGGCCTACGCCCCTCGGACGCGCCCAGCAAGCTGGCCCGGGCCCTGGCCGAGACGGGCATCGCGCCCCTGACCGAGCCGCCCGCCACCGGCCTGCCCCCCAAGGCCACCGCCGGCGACCACGTCCTGGCGTACCTGCGCGAACAGGCCGAAGCCGTCCTCACCCTCGACCCCGGCGCCCGCCTCGGCACCGAGGACGCCGTCCACCAGATGCGCGTCGCCACCCGCCGCCTGCGCAGCGCCTTCCGCACCTACGCGGGCGTCCTCGACCGGCGCGCCACCGACCCCCTCGCCGCGGAACTGAAGTGGCTCGCCGCCGAACTGGGCGTCGACCGCGACCGCGAGGTCGTCACCGAACGGCTGCGCGAACACCTCGACGAACTGCCCCGCACGCTCGTCCGCGGACCCGTGCGCGCCCGGCTGCGCATCTGGTCCAGCCGCAACCGCATCGAGTCCCGCAAGCGCCTGACCGGCGTCCTCGACGGCAAGCGCTATCTGGCGCTCCTCGACGGCCTCGACGCCCTCCTCGCCGACCCGCCGCTGCGCACCGCCGCCGCGAAGCCCCCGGCACCCGCGCTGGCCAAGGCAGTGCTGCGCGACTACGCACGCCTGGCCGCCCGCGTCGAGCACGCCCTGGCCACCGCGGCCCCGGGCCCTGAGCGCGACACCGCCCTGCACGACGCCCGCAAGGCCGCCAAGCGCACCCGCTACGCGGCGGAGGCCGCGACGGCCGGCCTGGGCAAGCCCGCGAAACGCTTCGCCAAGCAGCTGAAGACCGTCCAGTCCCTGCTGGGCGACCACCAGGACAGCCTCATGGCACGCGGCGCCCTGCGCACGATCGCCGCCCAGGCCGACGGGGCGGGGGAGTCCGCCTTCACGTTCGGGCTGCTCTACGGGCGGGAGGAACGGCGGGCGGAACGGGCCGAGCGGGAGCTGCCCGAGGTGTGGGCGGCGGTGTCCGACAAGCGGTGGCGGGAGGGACTGGAGGCCCAGTAATTCCGGGCGCCCCCTGTACGGCCGGCGGGCACGTTACCCTTGAGGGTCACCCCTGCCCGCTCATGAGAGACACCACTGCGAATGCCTGTCGAGTCGGTCTTCCCGCGCCTCGAAGCTCTCCTCCCGCACGTGCAGAAGCCCATCCAGTACGTCGGCGGAGAGCTGAACTCCACCGTCAAGCCCTGGGAGGAGTGCGACGTCCGCTGGGCGCTCATGTACCCGGACGCCTATGAGGTGGGACTGCCCAACCAGGGCGTCATGATCCTCTACGAGGTCCTCAACGAGCGCGAGGGCGTCCTCGCCGAGCGCACGTACAGCGTGTGGCCGGACCTCGAGGAGCTGATGCGTGAGCACAAGGTGCCGCAGTTCACCGTGGACAGCCACCGGCCCGTCGGCGCGTTCGACGTGTTCGGCCTGAGCTTCTCCACCGAGCTCGGCTACACCAACATGCTCACGGCCCTGGACCTCGCGGGCATCCCGATGGAGTCCAAGGACCGCGGCCTCGACGACCCGATCGTCCTCGCGGGCGGCCACGCGGCGTTCAACCCCGAGCCCATCGCGGACTTCATCGACTGCGCGGTCATCGGCGACGGCGAGCAGGCCGTCCTGGAGATCACCGACATCATCCGGGCCTGGAAGGCCGAGGGCCGCCCCGGCGGCCGCGACGAGCTGCTGCTGCGCCTGGCGAAGACCGGCGGCGTGTACGTCCCGCGCTTCTACGACGTGGAGTACCTGGCCGACGGCCGCATCGCCCGTGTCGTCCCCAACCGCTCCGGCGTGCCGTGGCGGGTGTCCAAGCACACCGTCATGGACCTGGACGAGTGGCCCTACCCCAAGCAGCCGCTGGTGCCGCTCGCGGAGACCGTGCACGAGCGGATGTCGGTGGAGATCTTCCGCGGCTGCACGCGCGGTTGCCGCTTCTGCCAGGCCGGCATGATCACGCGCCCCGTGCGGGAGCGAAGCATCACCGGCATCGGCGAGATGGTGGACAAGGGCCTCAAGGCGACCGGCTTCGAGGAGGTCGGCCTGCTGTCGCTGTCCTCCGCCGATCACACCGAGATCGGTGACATCGCCAAGGGCCTGGCCGACCGCTACGAAGAGGACAAGATCGGCCTCTCCCTGCCGTCGACCCGTGTGGACGCGTTCAACGTCGACCTCGCGAACGAGCTGACCCGCAACGGCCGTCGTTCCGGTCTGACGTTCGCCCCCGAGGGCGGCTCCGAGCGCATGCGCAAGGTCATCAACAAGATGGTCTCCGAAGAGGACCTCATCCGGACCGTCTCCACGGCCTACGGCAACGGCTGGCGCCAGGTGAAGCTCTACTTCATGTGCGGTCTGCCGACCGAGACCGACGAGGACGTGCTGCAGATCGGCGACATGGCGGTCAACGTGATCGCCAAGGGCCGCGAGGTGTCGAAGTCCAACGACATCCGCTGCACGGTCTCCATCGGCGGCTTCGTGCCCAAGCCGCACACCCCCTTCCAGTGGGCGCCGCAGCTCTCCGCCGAGGAGACCGACGCCCGCCTGCAGAAGCTGCGCGACAAGATCCGCGGCGACAAGAAGTACGGCCGCTCCATCGGCTTCCGCTACCACGACGGCAAGCCCGGCATCATCGAGGGCCTGCTCTCGCGCGGCGACCGCCGCGTGGGCTCCGTGATCCGCGCGGTCTATGAGGACGGCGGTCGCTTCGACGGCTGGCGCGAGCACTTCAGCTACGACCGCTGGATGAAGTGCGCCGAGCAGGCGCTGCCCGAGCAGGGCGTCGACGTCGCCTGGTACACCACGCGCGAGCGTACGTACGAGGAGGTCCTGCCCTGGGACCACCTGGACTCCGGTCTGGACAAGGACTGGCTCTGGGAGGACTGGCAGGACGCGCTCGACGAGACCGAGGTCGAGGACTGCCGCTGGACCCCGTGCTTCGACTGCGGCGTCTGCCCGCAGATGGACACGACCATTCAGATCGGCCCGACGGGCAAGAAGCTGCTGCCGCTGACGGTCGTCAAGTAGTACGAGTGTTCCAACGAGGGCCCTGCCGGATCGGCAGGGCCCTCGTTGCACGTACTCTAGGTAGCAGAATGACCGCACTCACGAGGGACTGAACGACACTGGGCAAGCGACAGCCCGAAGGCCCGCCGCCCGCACCCGCGGTGCAGCGCATTCGTCTGCGCTACACCAAGCGCGGCCGCCTCCGGTTCACCAGCCACCGCGATTTCCAGCGCGCCTTCGAGCGGGCGCTGCGCCGCGCCGAGGTGCCCATGGCCTACTCGGCGGGCTTCACCCCGCACCCCAAGGTGTCGTACGCCAATGCCGCACCCACCGGCACGGGCAGCGAGGCCGAGTACCTGGAGATCCAGCTCGCCGAGCGACGCGACCCCGAGGTCCTGCGGGCGCTGCTCGACGAGTCGCTGCCGGACGGGCTCGACATCACCGACGCGGTGGAGGCGCACACCTCCTCCTTCGCCGACCGGCTGCAGGCGTCCGTATGGGAGCTGCGGCTGGAGGGCGTCGAGCCCCAGGACGCCGAGAAGGCCGTCGCGGCCTTCCTGGCGGCGGAGACGGTCGAGGTCCAGCGCCGGACCAAGAACGGCATGCGGACCTTCGACGCACGCGAGGCGGTACGCCGACTCGAGGCGCTGGAAGCCCCGGCCGATAGGCCCGGCGACGGTGCCTGTGCGATACTGCGGCTGGTTGTTCGGCACTTGACACCTGCCGTGCGACCCGACGACGTCCTGTCCGGTCTCCGCGCTACGGCCGACCTGGCGCCGCCGGTCCCCGCTGCGGTGACCAGGCTGGCGCAGGGGCTGCTCGATGAGGAGTCCGGCACGGTGACCGATCCGCTCGCGCCCGACCGCGACGCCGCCCCGGCCGCCCCATCCACGGCCGCCGGGCCGAGTGCCGCGCAGCAGGTGCCGGAAGGTTCCGCGTAAGGACGGCCGTCGAAGCGCCGCCGGTCCACCAGGGAGCCACCCGGTGCGGCAGGCGCACTGACCAGGAGACTTTCGCCGGTGCCGATGAGCTTCGGAGCCGGCGAGCGAGACGACAGCTCCCGTGCGGCGACCGCGCCCCGGACGGCGGTACCGCGCTCATTACGCGGACCGGCGGGTCGGACCACGACGCGGCGCCCGGGAGCGTGACGGGAGAACCGCCCGCATGCTCGAATCCATTGAGCCCACCGAGGCCGGGGCCGCGCAGAACGCGCCCGGCAACACCACAGACGCTTCCCCCAGCGACACGCTGCCCCCGCGGCGTCGTCGCCGGGCGGCGTCCCGCCCGGCGGGTCCGCCCGCCGGGGAGGCGGCCGTGACGGCCGCCGCCGAGCCGGCCGCGGAGGCCGCCGAGACTCCGGCCGCGCCGGAGACCCCGGCCCGCCCGCGCCGCCGTGCGACCCGCAAGACCACCGCCGCCGCACCCCAGGCCGCCGAGGCCGTGGCCGAGCCCGCCGCCCCGGCGGAGGAGGCCGAGGCGGAGAAGCCCGCCCGCACCCGTCGCCGCGCCACGCGCAAGGTGGCCGCGCCGGCCGCCGAGGCCGTCGTCGAGGCGCCCGAGGCCGCTGCGGAGGAGGCTCCCGAGGCTGCTGCCGCCGCTCCGGCGCGTACGCGTCGTCGTGCCACTCGTAAGGCGACCGCTCCGGCGGGTGCGCCGCAGGTGGAGGCCGAGGAGGCCGCCGAGGTCGTCGCCGAGGTGGAGGCCGAGCCGGTCGCCGAGGAGGCGCCCGCCGCCCCCGCTCGTACGCGTCGTCGTGCGACCCGTCGTGCGTCGGCTCCGGCCGGTTCGCCGCAGGGCGCCGCCGAGGTCGTGGAGACCCCGGTCGTCGAGGCCCCCGAGGCCGTCGCCGAGGCGCCTGCCGAGGAGCCCGCCGCCCCCGCCCGTCCGCGTCGTCGTGCGACGCGCCGTGCGTCGGCTCCGGCCGGTGCGCCGCAGGGCGCCACCGAGGCTGCCGAGGTCGTCGAGACCCCGGCTGTCGAGGCCGCTGCGGAGGAGGCTCCCGAGGCTCCTGCCGCCGCTCCGGCGCGTACGCGTCGTCGTGCCACTCGTAAGGCGACCGCTCCGGCGGGTGCGCCGCAGGTGGAGGCCGAGGAGGCCGCCGAGGTCGTCGCCGAGGTGGAGGCCGAGCCGGTCGCCGAGGAGGCGCCCGCCGCCCCCGCCCGTCCGCGTCGCCGTGCCACGCGCCGTGCGTCGGCTCCGGCCGGTGCGCCGCAGGTGATCGAGCCCGTCGAGGCCACCGAGGTGGCCGAGGAGGCCGTCGAGGCCCCCCAGGCCATCACCCTGGCGCCCGCCGTCGCGGCCGAGCCCGTCGCCGAGGAGGCCGCCGCCCCCGCTCGTACGCGTCGTCGTGCGACGCGTCGTGCGTCGGCTCCGGCCGGTTCGCCGCAGGGCGCCGCCGAGGCTGCCGAGGTCGTCGAGGCCCCCGCTGCCGAGCCCGCCGAGCCCGTGCGGGCCCGTCGTACGCGCCGCCGTGCCGCCGAGCCCGTCGCCGAAGCCGTGGAGCAGGCCGCCGAGCCCGCCGCCGAGGCGCCGGCCGAGGGCACCCGTGGCCGTCGTCGCGCCGTGCGCGCCGGTACCGCCGCTGCCGCCGAGGCCGAGCAGGCTCCCGCCGAGGGCGGCCGTACGCGCCGCCGGGCCGTGCGCCCGCCGACCGCCGTGTTCCAGGCGCCGGTGTTCACCGAGCCGATGTTCCAGACGCCGGAGACCGCTGCCGCCGCCGCTGCGGCCGCCGCCGAGGCGCCGGAGGAGGAGCAGCCCGCCGCCGAGGCCGCGCAGCCCGCCGCCGGTGGCCGTCGCCGTCGCCGCCGCCGTGGCGAGCCCGCCGAGGCCGAGGTCGTCGTCGAGCCCACCGTCGTGACGGCGGAGCCCGAGGCCGAGGCCGAAGAGGAGGAGCCGGAGACCGCCGAGGAGACGGAAGCCGCGGCCGAGGACGAGGAGCAGGGCGAGCGTCCCTCGCGCCGTCGTCGTCGTGGTGGCCGCCGTCGTCGCCGTGGCGAGGCCGCCGAGGCCGAGGCCGGCGAGGAGGAGCCGCAGGCCGAAGAAGCCGAGGCCGCCGCCGAGGAAGAGGCCGAGGAGGACGAGGAGGGCGCCTTCGCGTCCGCCGGGAGCCGCCGTCGTCGCCGTCGCCGTCGTCGCAGCGGCGAGGCGCTGGAGACCGAGCCGGGCGCGGACGAGCCGGAGCGTACGGTCGTCAAGGTCCGCGAGCCGCGTGAGCGCGCCGCGCGCACCGAGGGCGGCACGGGCTTCGACGAGGTCCAGTCCATCAAGGGCTCGACCCGCATGGAGGCGAAGAAGCAGCGCCGCCGCGAGGGCCGCGAGCAGGGCCGCCGCCGCGTGCCGATCATCACGGAGGCCGAGTTCCTGGCCCGCCGTGAGGCCGTCGAGCGGGTCATGGTCGTGCGCCAGAACGGCGACCGCACCCAGATCGGTGTGCTGGAGGACAACGTCCTCGTCGAGCACTTCGTCAACAAGGAGCAGGCCACCAGCTACGTCGGCAACGTCTACCTGGGCAAGGTCCAGAACGTCCTGCCGTCCATGGAGGCCGCGTTCGTCGACATCGGCAAGGGCCGCAACGCCGTGCTGTACGCCGGCGAGGTCAACTTCGAGGCGCTCGGCATGGGCAACGGCCCGCGCCGCATCGAGACCGCGCTGAAGTCCGGCCAGTCCGTGCTCGTCCAGGTCACCAAGGACCCGATCGGTCACAAGGGCGCCCGCCTGACCAGCCAGGTCTCCCTGCCCGGCCGCTACCTGGTCTACGTGCCCGAGGGCTCGATGACCGGCATCAGCCGCAAGCTGCCCGACACCGAGCGCGCGCGCCTGAAGCAGATCCTCAAGAAGATCGTCCCCGAGGACGCCGGCGTGATCGTGCGCACCGCGGCCGAGGGAGCGAGCGAGGACGAGCTGCGCCGTGACGTGGAGCGCCTGCAGGCGCAGTGGGAAGAGATCCAGAAGAAGTCGAAGCAGATCTCGACGAGCTCGCCGAGCCTGCTGTACGGCGAGCCGGACATGACCGTCCGCGTCGTGCGCGACATCTTCAACGAGGACTTCTCCAAGGTCATCGTCAGCGGTGACGGCGCCTGGGAGACCATCCACGGCTACGTCTCGCACGTCGCCCCCGACCTGGCCGACCGGCTGCAGAAGTGGACGTCGGACGTCGACGTCTTCGCCACGTACCGGATCGACGAGCAGCTGATGAAGGCGCTGGACCGCAAGGTCTGGCTGCCCAGCGGCGGTTCGCTCGTCATCGACCGGACCGAGGCGATGGTCGTCGTCGACGTCAACACCGGCAAGTTCACCGGTCAGGGCGGCAACCTCGAGGAGACGGTCACCAGGAACAACCTGGAGGCGGCCGAGGAGATCGTGCGCCAGCTGCGGCTGCGTGACCTCGGCGGCATCATCGTGATCGACTTCATCGACATGGTGCTGGAGTCCAACCGGGACCTGGTGCTGCGGCGCCTGCTGGAGTGCCTGGGCCGGGACCGTACGAAGCACCAGGTCGCCGAGGTCACCTCGCTGGGTCTGGTCCAGATGACCCGCAAGCGGGTCGGCCAGGGCCTGCTGGAGTCCTTCTCCGAGTCCTGCGTCCACTGCAACGGCCGCGGCGTCATCGTCCACATGGACCAGCCGACGACCGTCGGTGGCGGCGGCGGTGGCGGCAAGCGCGGCAAGAAGAAGGGCAAGGCGGCCGTCGAGGCCCCCGAGCCCGCCGTCGAGCCCGCCGCCCTGGCCCCCGAGGCCGTCGCGGAGGAGCCCGAGCTGGAGCCCGTCGCGGTGACCGAGGCGGAGCTGCAGCCGGCGGTCGAGTCCGAGGACGAGTGGTACGGCAGCGCTGCCGAGGCCGAGGCCGCGGCGTCCCGCCGCGGTGGCCGTACGCGCCGCCGGGCGACCCGCAAGGCGTCCGCCCCGGCGGGTGCCCCCAAGGCCGCGCAGCCGGAGCCGGAGATCGTCGTGGAGCAGGCCGAGCCTGCCGCGCCGGCCGAGGTCGTCGAGGTCGTCGCCGAGCCGGTGGCCGAGCCGGTCGTCGAGGAGGCCGCGCCGGTCGCCGAGCCCGAGGCCGCCCCGCAGGCGGCTCCGGCACGGCCGCGGCGCCGGGTGACGCGCAGGGCGTCCGCCCCGGCGGGTTCGCCCGCCACGGCCGAGGACACGGCCGTGGTCGTCGTCACCGCGCCCGCCGCCCCGGCGGAGCCGGAGCCGGCGCCCGTCGAGGAGCCGCTGGTCGTGGCCGAGGCCGACGTCGAGGTGATGGCCGAGGAGGCCCCCGCCAAGAAGACGGCCCGCAAGACGGCGGCCAAGAAGGCCCCGGCGAAGAAGGCCGCCACGGCGAAGAAGGCGGCGGCGAAGAAGACCACCACCGCCAAGAAGGCGACGGCCAAGAAGGCGGCCACCAAGACCGCCAAGAAGGCCCCCGCCAAGAAGACGGCGAAGAAGGCCGCCGAGTCCTCCACGGAGGCCTGACGGTCCTCACCCGCCGGGCGGGCCGGATTCTCCGGCCCGCCCGGCGGGGCCCGGTTTGACCCCCTGGTCAAGGCCCCGTAACCTTGACCGTCGGCGTCTGTTTGGCGCCACACCACTGAGCACATCCCTCCCGGCCGTCGAGGCGGGGAGAGGCCGCTCGTCCTCCTGGACTGTCATGGGCCCCGGCCCGTGCGAGCGGCTGGCATCAGAGGTCCCGTTTACTAGCGAGAGTGAGATCCGCGTGTACGCAGTCGTGCGTAGCGGTGGTCGCCAGCACAAGGTTGTTGTGGGCGACATCGTCGAGGTTGACAAGATTTCCGACGGCAAGGTGGGCGACGCGGTCGAGCTCTCCACGCTGCTCGTGGTCGACGGCGAGTCCGTCACCAGCGACCCGTGGGTCCTGGCGGGCATCAAGGTCCAGGCCGAGATCGTGGACCACCACAAGGGTGCCAAGATCGACATCCTGAAGTACAAGAACAAGACCGGTTACCGCAAGCGCATTGGTCACCGCCAGCAGTACACCGCGCTGAAGATCACCGGCATCCCCACGGCTGCGAAGTAAGGGACTGAGAACACATGGCACACAAGAAGGGCGCATCGTCCACCCGGAACGGTCGCGATTCCAATGCCCAGCGGCTCGGCGTGAAGCGCTTCGGCGGTCAGGTCGTCAACGCTGGTGAGATCCTGGTCCGCCAGCGTGGCACCCACTTCCACCCGGGCGCCGGTGTCGGTCGCGGTGGCGACGACACCCTGTTCGCGCTGCAGGCCGGTGCGGTGCAGTTCGGCACCCACCGTGGCCGCAAGGTCGTCAACATCGTTCCGGCCGTCTGATCCAACGGGATCCTGACGCCGTAGAGCGATAAGCGAGGGCGGACCTCCCTTCCCTGCGGGGAAGCGGGTCCGCCCTTGCTGCGTTACAACAGAGACATCCCCTGTACGTATCTGGAGGCACACCGCTATGACCACCTTCGTGGACCGCGTCGAGCTGCATGTCGCCGCGGGTAACGGAGGCCACGGCTGCGCCTCCGTCCACCGTGAGAAGTTCAAGCCGCTGGGCGGCCCCGACGGCGGCAACGGCGGCCGTGGCGGTGACGTGACCCTGGTCGTCGACCAGTCCGTCACGACGCTCCTGGACTACCACCACAGCCCGCACCGCAAGGCCACCAACGGCAAGCCGGGCGAGGGCGGCAACCGCTCCGGCAAGGACGGTACGGACCTGGTCCTGCCGGTCCCGGACGGCACGGTCGTCCTCGACAAGCGCGGCAACGTCATCGCCGACCTCGTCGGCGAGGGCACCACGTACGTGGCCGCCGAGGGCGGCCGCGGCGGCCTGGGCAACGCGGCGCTGGCCTCGGCCCGCCGCAAGGCCCCCGGCTTCGCGCTGCTGGGCGTCCCGGGCCAGGAGCAGGACATCGTCCTGGAGCTCAAGACCGTCGCCGACGTGGCGCTGGTCGGCTACCCGAGCGCCGGCAAGTCCTCGCTGATCTCGGTGCTCTCGGCCGCCAAGCCGAAGATCGCGGACTACCCCTTCACCACGCTCGTCCCGAACCTGGGCGTCGTCACGGCCGGTGCGACCGTCTACACCATCGCCGACGTCCCCGGCCTGATCCCCGGCGCCAGCCAGGGCAAGGGCCTGGGCCTGGAGTTCCTGCGCCACGTCGAGCGCTGCTCGGTGCTGGTGCACGTCCTGGACACCGCGACCCTGGAGTCCGAGCGCGACCCGCTGACCGACCTCGACGTCATCGAGGCCGAGCTGGCGGAGTACGGCGGCCTGGAGAACCGGCCGCGCATCGTCGTCCTGAACAAGGTCGACATCCCCGACGGCCAGGACCTCGCCGACATCATCCGCCCCGAGCTGGCGGCCCGCGGCTACCAGATCTTCGAGGTCTCGGCCGTCTCCCGGCACGGTCTGAAGGAGCTGTCCTTCGCCCTGGCCGGCATCGTCGCCGAGGCGCGCGCCGCCAAGCCGAAGGAGGAGGCGACCCGCATCGTCATCCGCCCGAAGGCCGTCGACGACGCGGGCTTCACCGTCACCCTGGAGGAGGACGGCATCTACCGCGTGCGCGGCGAGAAGCCGGAGCGCTGGGTGCGCCAGACCGACTTCAACAACGACGAGGCCGTCGGCTACCTGGCCGACCGCCTCAACCGCCTCGGCGTCGAGGACGCGTTGATGAAGGCCGGTGCCCGCGGGGGCGACGGCGTCGCCATCGGCTCCGAGGACGACGCGGTCGTCTTCGACTGGGAGCCGTCGATGGCCGCCGGTGCGGAGATGCTGGGCCGCCGTGGTGAGGACCACCGCCTCGAGGCCCCGCGTCCGGCGGCGCAGCGCCGCCGTGACCGTGACGCCGCGCGCGACGAGGCGGACCAGGAGTACGAGGGCTTCAACCCGTTCTCGTAATCCCTGACGGGCCGGACGAAAACGCCGGACGGGCTGCACACGCAGCCCGTCCGGCGTTTTCGTTGCGGAGTCCGGGGCCGAGCCCCGGGTGCTCTCAGGTGACGGAGACCGCCGGCTCCTCCGCCGGTTCCGGCAGGGCTTCGGCCTCGGCCTCGTCGGCCGTCGCCGACGCCCGCGGGGCCGGGATGTCCGAGGAGCGGGCCTCCATCCGCTCCCGCCGCTCGTCCGCCTTCGCGGCGAGCGCCAGCGCGGCCCGGTTGAAGCGGACCAGCGAAGGTGGGTCGGAGGGGCCCAGGAGGCGCTCCTTGAGCTCCGCACGGGCCCCGGCGAGGGTGTCGAGGGCGGGGTCGCGAACCGTGGCCAGGAGGCCGTCCACGCCCTCCGCCTCGGGCGTGAGGATCGTGGCCGCGCTCACCGTCGGGAAGTTCGCGCGGAACTCCTCCTCGTCCATGCCGCTGGTGTTGGCCACGGCGTACGGCTTCTCGCTGATCAGGTAGTCCGACACGACGCTCGAGACGTCACTGATCAGCAGCTCCGACTCGTTGAAGCAGCTGAACAGCGCCGGGCGCGCGGTCGTGATGACCTGGTGCTCCCAGTCGGGCAGCGAGGCCCAGTAGGCGTTCTCCCAGTCGGTCGTGGCGGCCTCTACGGTCGCGGCGCGGCCCGTCTCCGGGGTGGACTGCACCAGCATCCGCTCGATCTCGTCGGCGCTGTCGCGGAAGGCGCTGGTGGTGAGCCGCTCCAGCTCGGCCGTGCGGCGCGCCAGTTCCGCCGCCGCCTCCGCTCCCGGGCGGGACCCCGACCGGGCCGCGTTGGCCTCGTGGATCAGCGCCTGGATGCGCGCGTTGGCCTGGCCGGCGCGCGGGTCGACCGAGCCGGTCATGGGGTGCGGCTTGTACAGGAGGCGGACCTTGGGGTCGGCGAGCAGGGCGCGGACGATGTTCTCGCCGGCGAGCATCACCGAGGTGTTGCCGGGGTTGCCGTCCCAGCCCTCCCAAGTGGGGGCGTACAGGACGGTGGTGAAGCGTTCGGCCGCGGCTTCGCCCGGGGCGCCGGCGGGCCTGATGGGGGCGAGCTGGGGGCGGCCGACCTCGACGACGTCCTTGTCCTCGACGCCGATGTCGGCGAGCTGGTAGCGCTCGCGGGCGGCCGGGCCGGCGACCCAGACCTCGTCGTACGCCTTGGAGTACGGGTTGCAGCTGGAGAGCTTGTCGCTCTCGCCGTGGTTGGTGAAGGCGTGCTTGATGGAGGGCATGCGCAGGACCTGGGAGGTCTTGCCGGAGTTCGCCGGGTGCAGCAGCACCTTCAGCGAGGACTTCTCCAGGGCCATCAGATGGACGACCTTGGGGATGCACACGATCGGCACGTCCGTGGCCTCGATCTTCTGCACCATGAAGCGCTCGCGCAGCACGATGACGGGCTTGCCGTCCAGCGCGGCGAGGGTCGAGAGCCACATGTTGGCCTGGTAGGCCGAGCTCGTGCCGCCGGAGAAGTACATGCCGACGGTGGGCTTGTAGGCGGCCAGCCACCGGTCGAGCCACTCCAGTGCCTGCTGTTCGCCCGCGATGCGCTTGGCGGGGCGCAGCCAGCTCGCCAGGTGCACCGTGCCGCCCAGGGCCAGGGCGAGGGCGACGCCCACGCCGGCCTCCGCCCACAGGGTGTCCTCCGTGGCCGCCGTGACCAGCAGGCCCGCCGTGGCCGGCGTGGTGAAGCGCAGCAGCCGTCGGCCGTGCTGGCGGGCCAGCAGGCGCGGCGGCGCTTCGGTCAGGTGCAGCCCCGAGGCGTCGATGTTCCGGGTGAGGAACGGCAGGGTGCGGCTTCTGCGGACGAGGATCGCGGTGACCTGGCAGCCGAGGTGGGCCGCGTAGAACAGCGCGAGACCGACGATGACGGGTGCGTAGCCGCGCAGGGATCCGTCGCCGTGCAGCCGCAGCAGCCCGATCAGGACGAGCATGTCGCGCAGCAGCTGGCGCACCATGACGTCGAAGCGGATCTTTCCGAGCACGGCGACCAGACCGGGGTCGCGATGCTGCAGGTACAGATCGAGGGCGAGACCCGTCGCCGAGGCGGTGATCAGCAGCGGCACATGGGGCAGCAGCGCGCCGACGAGCTGGAGTGTGAAGAACACCAGCATCGAGAGCAGCACCGCGAGCTGCACTGCTCGGCGGGAGGCTGTTCCGGCAGAAGGCACTGGAGGGGCTCCTGGCAGGAGGGCTTGGGGCAGGGGGGAACCGTCGGAAGACACTGTGGAGGACGACGGTCGACCACCGACCGTATGACGGCCGCTGGGCAAGGAGCAATCTTCCACGACGTCAACCGTCACAAAACAGGGTCGAACGCCCGCAATCGTCAGACGGTAGATTTGCGGACCTCAGCAGATACGGCCGCAGGCACAGCATCGGTGAAGACAGAGGTGTACTTCCGTTGATAGGGGCAGGGGCGTCGGACACGGCCCGGCAAGAGGTCATGGCAGCCCGCAGGATCGTCGTCAAGGTGGGATCCTCGTCACTCACCACCGCGGGCGGGGGTCTGGACGCCGACCGGGTTGACGCCCTCGTCGACGCGCTGGCCAAGAGCGTCGGGGACGGCAAGGACGCGGCCGCGGACAAGGAGATCGTGCTGGTCTCCTCCGGCGCCATCGCCGCCGGGCTCGCGCCGCTGGGCCTGGACCGGCGGCCGCGCGACCTGGCCCGCCAGCAGGCCGCCGCCAGCGTCGGCCAGGGGCTGCTGGTCGCCCGCTACACCGCTTCCTTCGCGCGCTACGGCCGCCGCGTGGGCCAGGTGCTGCTGACCACCGACGACACCAGCCGCCGCGCGCACTACCGCAATGCCCGCCGGACCCTCGACCAGCTGCTGTCGATGGGTGCCGTCCCGGTCGTCAACGAGAACGACACGGTGGCCACGGACGAGATCCGCTTCGGCGACAACGACCGGCTGGCCGCGCTCGTAGCCCATCTCGTACGGGCCGATCTGCTGGTGCTGCTGTCGGATGTCGACGGACTCTACGACGGTGATCCCAGCACCCCGGGCACCTCGCGGATCGCCGAGGTCCGCGGGCCGGCGGACCTGGAGGGGATCTCCATCGGCAGCGCCGGCAAGGCCGGCGTGGGCACCGGCGGCATGGTCACCAAGGTGGAGGCCGCCCGGATCGCGGCGGCGGCCGGCATCCCGGTCGTGCTGACCTCCGCCAGCCAGGCCGCCGACGCCCTGCGGGGCCGGGCCACCGGCACCCTCTTCCACCGCACCGGCCGCCGCTCCGCCGACCGGCTGCTGTGGCTCGCGCACGCCTCCACCCCGCGCGGCGCCCTGACGCTGGACGACGGGGCCGTACGGGCCGTGATCGAGGGGACCGGTTCGCTGCTGCCGGCGGGCATCGCCGCGGTCGAGGGTGAATTCAGCGCGGGCGACCCGGTCGAGCTGCGCGACCCCGCGGGCCGGGCCGTCGCGCGCGGGCTGGTCACCTACGACGCGGGCGAGATCCCCCAGCTGCTGGGCCGCTCCACCCGTGATCTGGCCCGTGACCTGGGACCGGGCTACGAGCGCGAGGTCGTGCACCGTGACGATCTGGTCGTCCTGCGCCGCTGATACGGGCATGCCGCACGGCGATGCGGGCATGCCGCATCGCTGACGGGCGTTATCCACGGACGAGAAACCGCCGGTAAGGACAGCCTTTCCATGGGGCCTTTCCGTAAAACCGCCACGCGGCCGCCCGCCGACTGGTCAACTTTGATGCAGGGCGCCGTGAAGGACGCACGGGCCCACGCACCACAGGCTCCGCCGCACGCGCGCGGAGCGGCGAACAACAGGAGGCCGCCGGTGAGACGAGGGCGCCCAGGGGCGCTGCCCCGAGGGACGGCTGGGCGGACACTGACCAGCGTCGGGTCAGGTGACACGGGGGAGCGGGCGGATGCTGACGACGTGGCGCGGCTGTGGCACATCACCCTCAGCGTCTCGGGCGCGGAGTCGCCGCTCAAGGAGGTCCGGCGGGCGCTGGAGCAGCTCGCCCACGACCATCCGTTCCTGCTGACCAGCCGCTATGCCAACGACCACGCGGAGATCCGCTACTGGGAGGAGGCGCGCGATCTGCACGACGCGGCGGCCGTGGCGCTGCGGCTGTGGGGCGAGCACCGCTCCACCGCCCAGCTCCCGCCCTGGGAGATCGTCGGCCTGGAGGTCATCGACCGCGAGACCTACCACCAGCGCATCGCCGAGGGCTGCGGACCCCTGCCGGCCACTCCGGTCGGGGTGCACCCCTTCTAGCCGACCGCCGGCCCCGGCACCTTCCCGCTGCCCGGTACCGGACGTCCCGCAGTGTGGAATACCGCTCGGTCGCGGCCTGTCGCACGGTTAGGCTGCGGCCATGAGCAGTGTCTTCCCCTCCCCCCTTGCCGACCCGATGCCGCAGTCCCCGGTGCTGCGTGCCGCCTACCGTGCCCGTGCCGCGGCCGCCGAGCTCGCGCCGCTGCCACGTTCGGTGAAGGACGAGGCGCTGCTGGCCATCGCCGACGCGCTGGAGGTCCGTACCCGCGAGATCCTCGACGCCAACGCCGAGGACGTCGCCAAGGCCCGGGCCGCCGGCACCAGCGAGTCCGTCGTCGACCGGCTGACCCTGACCGCCGAGCGGGTGCGGGCCATCGCCAAGGACGTGCGCGACGTGGCCGCCCTGCCCGACCCGGTGGGCGAGGTCGTGCGCGGCTCCACGCTCCCCAACGGCATCGACCTGCGCCAGGTGCGGGTGCCGCTCGGCGTCGTCGGCATCATCTACGAGGCCCGACCCAACGTCACCGTGGACGCCGCCGCCCTGTGCCTGAAGTCGGGCAACGCCGTCCTGCTGCGCGGCTCGTCCTCCGCGTACGCCTCCAACACCGCCCTGGTGCGCGTCGTGCGCGACGCGGTGGGCGGGGCCGGGCTGCCCGCGGACGCCGTGCAGCTGGTGCCGGGCGAGAGCCGGGAGTCCGTCCGGGAGCTGATGCGCGCCCGGGGCATGGTCGACGTGCTGATCCCGCGCGGCGGCGCCTCGCTGATCCGCACGGTCGTCCAGGAGTCCACCGTCCCGGTCATCGAGACGGGCACCGGCAACTGCCATGTGTACGTCGACGCCGAGGCCGACCTCGACATGGCCGTGGAGATCCTGATCAACTCCAAGGCCAGCCGGGTCAGCGTCTGCAACGCCGCCGAGACCCTGCTGGTCCACCAGGACATCGCCGGGCGCTTCCTGCCGCGCGCCCTGGCCGCGCTCGCGGAGGCGGGCGTGACCGTGCACGGCGACGAGCGGGTGGTGGAGGCGGCCGCGGCCGCGGACACCGGCGCCACCGTGGTGCCCGCGACCACGGAGGACTGGGAGACCGAGTACCTCTCGTACGACATCGCCGCCGCCGTCGTGGACGACCTGGACGCGGCCGTGCGCCACATCCGGCTGTGGACCTCCGGCCACACCGAGGCGATCGTCACCACCTCGCAGGCCGCCGCTCGCCGGTTCACCCAGTTGGTGGATTCCACGACGGTCGCGGTCAACGCCTCCACCCGCTTCACCGACGGCAGCCAGTTCGGTTTCGGGGCCGAGATCGGCATCTCCACGCAGAAGCTGCACGCACGCGGCCCGATGGGTCTGCCGGAGCTGACCTCGACCAAGTACATCGTCACCGGCGACGGTCACGTCCGGGGGCGGTAGGCCGAATTCCCGTACCGGTCGCGCGGATTGACCGGTTCGGGTCTACGCTGGACGGGTGCCGGACGACGTGGGGGGCAAGCCGTTCCCGGACGGCGAGGAGCCCGAGAGCCACCGCCATGGAGACGCGGACGACGTGTTCGCCTCCGTGGTCTTCGACGAGGAGTTCGTGCGGTCCGCCGCGGTCCACGAACCCTCAGCGGTCGAGCGGATGCTCGCCGCCGACCGGGCCCGTGCGGAGACCGATGCCGCGCGCGCCCGGGCCGGCGGCGGCCCCGCCGACGACGACCCGTACGACGACGCCCCCGACGACGGCTACGGCCCGCCCGGGCGCCACGCCGACCGCCTGGGGGAGCTGCACGGCCTCGCCAGGGACCTCGACCCGGACGACGCCTACGGCCCCTACGGGCGGTACGGCACGGCTCGTGGGCCCTACCGCGGCCATGCCCGCTGGCACCGCCCGGTGGCCTGGGTGCTGGCGGTGGTCATGGGCATAGGCGTGATCGCCCTCGCCTTCACCGCCGTCTACCGCGGCGCCTCCTCGGGCAACCGGCAGGGCCCCGCGCCCACGCCCGCCACCACGGGCGTGGACGCCCCGGTGGGGGAGCGGCAGCAGCGGCACCCGCTGCCGTCGGTCTCGGTCGACACCGAACCGCCCGTGGCCTCCGCCGTGCCGCCCCCTCGCTGACCGTCACCGTCCGTCACGCCGGGGCGGTCACCCTCCGTCATTCGGCGCTACCCTCCGTCCTTTCGTCACGGAGTGCTACCGCCTGGCCAGGATTGGCGATCCCGGCCCGGCAGCTTGAAATTTCGTCAGAACTTGTCGCGTACCAGGGCGTTTACCAGGCGCTCCGCAGACCTACTCTTGAGATATGAACGGGCCTGGAGACCCCCCTGAGGGCACGCCCGAGGGCCCCCAGGGAGGTGGCGACGAAGAGTACCGATCCGTCGTGTTCGACGAATCGTTCGTCCGTGCTGCCCGGCTCCAGGAGTTCTCCGCCCGCGAGCGCATGGACGACCACGCCCCGGCCGTCCGCACCCGGCACGCCTGGGCCCGCGTCAGCGCCTCGCGTCAGGTGCTGCTCCTGGTGATGCTGATCGCCCTCGCCTTCGGCACGGCCGTCTACATGGGCCTGCGCCACCCCTACAAGGAGCCGAGGCCGCCCACCGCCGAGGCCCTGCGCACCGCGATCGTGCCGCTCGCGCCGCGTGACCCGGTGCCCGGGGCCACCGCCGTGAAGGACCTCTTCGACAGCAGCCCCGCCGCCCAGTTCCGCGACGGCGCCGAGGGCGTCACCCTTCCGGCCGCACGCCGCACGCAGAATTTCTCCGAGAGCCTGGTGATGGCCGCCCTGGCCACCGCCAAGGAGTACACGGTCAAGTCCGCCCTCGACCCGGCCGTCCTGACCGGCGGCGGCCACCGCACCGTCCGGCTGCTGCTCGCCCCCTCCCAACTGGCCCAGTTCGACCGGAGCTTGTCCCGCCCCGCCGACGACGGGCGGTACGCCGCCACCGGCTGGCTGATCCGCTTCGACCCCGCCCAGGTGGCCCTCGCCGACCGCACCGTGCGGACCCAGGGCACCTTCTCGATCACCGAGGCGTCCCCGGCCGCCCTGGAGGTCTCCTCCGACCACACCTTCGTCTACGCCGTCCGCGCCGCGAAGGGGCCCGAGGAGGCGTCGCTGTTCACCGTGCGGCGCACGATGCGCTTCCGCTTCGATCGCGACGACCTGCAGGAACACCACGTACAGGTGCTGCAGAGCTATCTGCTGGCAGGGCCGCAGTCCTGCTCGGCGGACGACGCCGGCTATCTGCGGCCGCTGCTGGCCGGCCAGAAGGCGAGCACCGCGGGCCCGAACGGCACGGACCCCTACGCCCCCGGCCCCACGACCTCCGACCTCTGCGGCGCCCTGTCCCCGTCGTCCCAGCCGACGCTGCGGCGCTGAACCGGATCAGGACCCCGGTGTGTCCCGCCCACCGTCCCCGGGAGCCTTCGGCGGCGTCGCGGCGCCCCCGCGCCCCCCGAACGTCTCCCGCAGCTTGCCGCCCAGGTCCGACGCCCCGCCCGCCAGGTCCCGCACGAGCCCCATCAGCGGGTCCTTGCTGGAGCGCACCGCATCGGCGTAGTGGTTCGCGGACTGACGGAAGGAGTCGGAGACCGACGCGTCCTTGTCCTCCGCCCGGCGCGGGTAGTGGCCGTCCATGATGCGCTGGTGGTCGCGGCTCTCGGCCCACTTCTTCAGCTCCGCCGCCCGCACGGTCGTGAACGGGTGGCTGCGCGGCAGCACGTTCATGATCTTCAGTACGGAGTCGCGCAGGTCGCCGCCCCTCTCGTACTCCTCCGCCTGGGCGAGGAAGGCGTCCACGTTCATCTCGTGCAGGTGGTTGCCGCCCGCGATCTTCATCAGCCCCCGCATGGAGGCCCGCAGGTCCTGGCCCACCAGCAGCCCCGCCCGGTCCGCCGACAGCTCGGACTTGCGGAACCACTCCCGCAGCGCCGTCACGATCGCCATCACCGCGATGTTGCCCAGCGGGATCCAGGCGACCTTCACGGCCATGCTGGTCAGGAACAGCAGGATCGTGCGGTAGACGGCGTGCCCGGAGAGGGCGTGGCCCACCTCGTGGCCCACGACCGCCCGCATCTCCTCCTCGTCCAGCAGCTCCACCAGACCGGTGGTGACCACGATGATCGGCTCGTCCAGGCCGACGCACATGGCGCCGGGCTGCGGATCCTGCGTGACGTACATCGCCGGGACCCTCGGCATGTCCAGGATGGAGCAGGCGTCCAGCAGCATCGCGTGCAGATGCGCGAACTGCTGCTCGCTCACCCGCACCGACTCGGACAGGAACAACAGCCGCAGACTGCGCTCGGGCAGCAGCCCGCTCAGGGCCTTGAAGACCGTGTCGAAGCCGCTCAGCTTGCGCAGCGCCACCAGGGCGGAACGATCCGCCGGATGCTCGTACGCGCGCGAGGAGATGTCGGGGAAGCGCCTGCGGTCGCGGCCCGGCGCCCGCTCGTGGCTGTCGGTGTGGCTGTCGCTCATGTGGAAAGACCCCCTCAGTGGCCTTGTCGATGGCCCGTCCCCCGGCTTCCGGACCCCAGCCTAGGCCGTGGCCCCGGCATGGCTACCGTGGGAGTCATGCCCCTCATCAATGGTTTCACCACGCATCCCGGGTTCACCGAGGTCCTCGCCGTCTCCAAGGGCGACACTGGCCCGGGCGCGGTGCTGCGCACGGTCCTGATCGTCGGCGTGGTCGGCGTCGTCTTCCTCGCCTGGTTCCTGCTGCGCGGGTACGGCAAGAAGGACTGAGCGGCCCGAGCCGCGGAGTCGGCGTGAGCTTGCCGTAAGGGCCCGCATACGATGTGGCAGAAGTCTCCACCCGATCCCATCCCGGATAGGTCCTGCCGACGTGACCCTCACCACCGCCCACAGCGCCCTGATCACCCTCGCTTCCGAGGGCGAGCACCACGTGGACACCCACGAGAGCATCAGCCCCTACATGACCGGCGGCGCCGCCCTGGTCATCCTGCTGCTCCTGCTCTGGATCACCACCCGCTTCAACCGCGACCGCTGATCCCGCCGGTCCCTGGAGGTTCGGCGTGTCGGGGAGCCCAGTAGGGTCTGCACGCATGGGAGAGCAGACAGGGCCCGCGAAGCGGCGGCTCGGAGTGATGGGCGGGACGTTCGACCCGGTCCACCACGGACACCTGGTCGCCGCGAGCGAAGTGGCCTCGCAGTTCCACCTGGACGAGGTGGTCTTCGTGCCGACCGGGCAGCCGTGGCAGAAGAGCCACAAGCAGGTGTCCCCGGCCGAGGACCGCTATCTGATGACGGTGATCGCCACTGCCTCCAACCCGCAGTTCTCGGTCAGCCGCATCGACATCGACCGGGGCGGCCCGACCTACACCACGGACACGCTGCGGGACCTGCACGCCCTCAACGAGAACGCCGACCTGTTCTTCATCACCGGCGCCGACGCGCTGGCGCAGATCCTCACCTGGCGTGACACCGAGGAGCTCTTCTCGCTCGCCCACTTCATCGGCGTCACCCGGCCCGGTCACATACTGGCCAACCCGGGGCTGCCCGAGGACCGCGTCTCCTTCGTCGAGGTCCCGGCCCTCGCCATCTCCTCCTCCGACTGCCGCACCCGCGTCGCCCAGGGGGAGCCCGTCTGGTACCTCGTGCCCGACGGTGTGGTGCGCTACATCGACAAGCGCAGGCTGTACCGTCACGACGGCTGAGACCGGAGCGAGGGCCGACTCCGGCTCGAGGGCATCGAGGGGCACTGGTGAACGACCGACAGGACCCGTACGCGCACGACCCGTACGCGCCGCAGCAGCAGGTCCACGGCTATGACGCGTACGGGCAGCCGGTGTACCGGCCGGACGCCCCGGAGCGCGTGTACGACCAGTACGGTCAGCCCCTTCCGCAGCAGACACAGCAGACGTACGGCTACGACCCGTACGCCCAGCAGGCTCCGCCCGCCGGGCAGCAGGCGTACGACCCCTCGTACGGCCCCTACGACCCGTACGCCCAGAACCCCGCGCCCCAGGACCAGCCCCAGCAGCCCCAGCAGACCCAGCAGCAGGAGTGGATCCCCCGGCAGGCGGGCCCGCCCGCGCACGAGGAGCCGCCGGCCGCGCAGGTCCGCACCGGGCAGCGGGTCCCCGAGCCCCGGCCGGCCGCGGGAGAGGCGCCGGACTACCGCACCGAGCAGTTCTCCTTCATCGAGGAGCCGGACGAGGACTCCGAGGACGTCATCGACTGGCTGAAGTTCAGCGAGAGCCGCACCGAGCGGCGCGACGAGCGCAAACGCAAGGGCCGCAACCGCTACGTCGCGCTCGCCGTGGTGCTGGTCCTGGCGCTCGGCGGCGGCATCGGCTGGTTCCTGCTGGCCGGCGGCGAGGAGAAGAAGGGCCCGGCGGCGGTGAGCGGCGCGCAGAAGCGCGACGTCATCGTCGTGCACCTGCGCCAGACCCGGGGCGGCGACAGCGCCACGGCCCTGCTGGTCGACAACGCGACCACCAAGAAGGCCACGGCGGTGCTGCTGCCGAACGCGCTGGCCCTCGGCAAGGAGGGCGGCGGCGCCACGACCCTCGGCAAGGCCGTCCAGGAGGCCGGCACCGGCGGCACCCGGGACGCGCTGAACACCCTGCTCGGCGCCGACATCAAGGGCAGCTGGCGGCTGGACACCCCCTATCTGGAGAACCTCGTCGAGCTGGTCGGCGGCATCACCGTCGACGCGGACACGGCCGTCCCCGGCGCCAAGGAGGGCGACCGCCCCCTGGTGAGCCCGGGCAAGGGCCAGAGCCTGAGCGGCCAGACGGCGGTCGCCTACGCCACCTACCGGGGCCCCGGCGAGGACCAGGGCAAGCCGCTGGCGCGGTTCGGCCAGGTCATGCAGGGCGTGCTGCGCAAGATGTCCAGCGACGCCAAGGCGGCCACCACGACCGTGGAGTCGCTCGCCCAGATCCCCGACCCCTCGCTCTCCGTCCAGCAGCTGGGCGCCTCGCTGGCCCACCTCGCCGAGAAGGCCAAGGAGGGCTCGTACGGCACCGCCGTCCTGCCCGTGCAGTCCGACGGCACGCTCGGTGAGCGGGCGGCCGACGGCGTGGTCAAGGACGTGCTGGGCGGCACGGTGAGGAACACCGACAAGAACGCACCGCCCCGGGTGAGCGTGAAGAACGCCACAGGCACCCCGGCGGCGACCGGATCGGCGCAGGTCAAGCTGGTCAACGGGGGTTACACCTACGTCGACGGCGGCTCGGCCGGCCCGGCTCAGGCGACCTCCTCGGTGGTCTACGCCGACGAGGCCCGGGCGGCCGAGGCCAAGGAGGCCGCGAAGACGCTGGGGCTGCCGGAGCGGGCCGTGCGCAAGGGCGACGGCGCGGGCAACGCCGACATCACCGTGGTCCTGGGCAAGGACTACAAGAGCTGAGCGCAGGCGGGCCGCCCCGGCGGCCCGGGGCCCTGCCGGGGCGGTCCCGGGGCGGTCCTGGGGCGGGCGGAAAAGGCCAGGAGGGGTGTCGGCGGGTCGTGAGACCCTTGAGAGGTACTGACCCTCTTTACGAAAGCATGGCTTGTGACCGCCACTGACCGCTCCATCGAGCTCATCCAGGCCGCTGCCCAGGCGGCCGCCGACAAGCTCGCGCACGATGTCATCGCGTACGACGTCAGCGACGTGCTGTCGATCACCGACGCCTTCCTGCTGGCCTCGGCCCCCAACGACCGCCAGGTCAAGTCGATCGTCGACGAGATCGAGGAGCGGCTGCTCAAGGACCTCGGCGTCAAGCCGGTGCGCCGCGAGGGCGACCGTGACGCCCGCTGGGTGCTCCTGGACTACGTCGACATCGTCGTGCACGTCCAGCACAGCGAGGAGCGGGTCTTCTACGCCCTGGAGCGGCTGTGGAAGGACTGCCCCGAGATCGACCTGCCCGCCGACGCCGTCGCCACCCGCGGCAAGGCCGACGAGCACGCCCGCGCGCAGGCGGCCGAGGTGGACGGGGACCTGAGCTGAACGGCCGTCCGGGCGGCCGGGGCCGCCGGATCGTGCTGTGGCGGCACGGTCAGACCGCATGGAACGTGGAGCGCCGCTTCCAGGGCACCACGGACATCGAGCTGACCGGCACCGGCGTCGCGCAGGCGCGCCGGGCCGCCCGGCTGCTGGCCGCGCTGCGGCCGGACGCGATCGTCGCCTCCGACCTCAAGCGCGCCGCGGCCACCGCCGCCGAGCTGTCGGCCGTCACGGGCCTGGAGGTCTCCCACCACCCCGAGCTGCGCGAGACCTACGCGGGCACCTGGCAGGGCCTGACCCACGAGGAGATCTCCGAGCGCTACGGCGAGCAGTACGCGGCGTGGAAGCGCGGCGAGCCCGTGCGCCGCGGCGGCGGCGAGCTGGAGACCGAGGTCGCCGACCGGGCCGCGCCCGTCGTGCGGTCCCACGCCGAGAAGCTGCCCGACGGCGGCACCCTGGTCGTCGTCAGCCACGGCGGCACGATCCGCACCACCATCGGCCGGCTGCTGGGCCTGGAGGCCCGCTCCTGGGAGGCCCTGGGCGGCCTCACCAACTGCTGCTGGTCCGTGCTGGGCGAGGGCGCGCGCGGCTGGCGGCTGCAGGAGCACAACGCCGGGACGCTGCCCGAGCCGGTCCTCGGCGACGACGACTGAGGCGCCCGCCGTGTGGCCCCTGAGGCCCGATTTCACTTCTGGGCAGGTCACAGGCTAAAGTTCTTCTTGTTCGCGGGGAACGCGGAGGGAAACTTCCGGGGGAACCGAGAACAGCGGGGCTATAGCTCAGTTGGTAGAGCGCCTGCATGGCATGCAGGAGGTCAGGAGTTCAATTCTCCTTAGCTCCACAGTTCGGACGATCCCGTCTCCCACTCACAGGGAGGCGGGATTGTTGCTGTTCCGGCGTGGTCCCGTGGCAGAATCGGACGGCCGGGAGCGGACGGGGCCGAAGGGGAGGGGGTTGGAGCTGACCCATGGGTGCTCACAGCCGGAAGTGCGACTGGTGCGGCAGCGGGACGCCGATCGTCCGTGACATGGAGCCGCTCAACTCCGAATACCAGTACTGGTGTGTGGAGTGTGCGCGGGCGCTGATCATAAAAGGCGACCCGATCGAGACCTACCGCGAGCTCGAGGGCGAGCCGATCTACGGACGGCTGCTCGACGAGCACTGCGCGCTGAAGAGGTTCTACTCCTTCGCGACGGCCTGACCCCTCGCGATGGCCTGAAAATCGGTCAAACCGGGGCGACCCGGTCGGGGGGTCGAACCGATTTGGCAAGTGGGGGGGAGGTCCGTGTAATGTAATCCGTGTCGCCAGGGAGACCGCAAGGAAAACCGGGCGGAAAACAAAACAAGGGGCTATAGCTCAGTTGGTAGAGCGCCTGCATGGCATGCAGGAGGTCAGGAGTTCAATTCTCCTTAGCTCCACAGAAGATGAGAGGGTCGTCCGCAAGGACGGCCCTCTCATCGTTTGTCCTCCCGTCGTTTACGGATCATTGTCCGCGGTCCAGGCGCAGCGCCAGCGCCGGACAGCGGCGTACGGATCGTTGCGCGCGCCCCCGAAGGTGCTCGGGCACCCCTGTGTCCGCCAGCACGGGAAATCCGTCCGGTCCGATCCGTACGAGCTCGGGCAGCAGCCCCGCGCACAGCCCGTGCCCCTCGCACAGCGTCCAGTCCACCGCCAGCCGCTCCGAACGCCCCTCGCCGGGCGCCGCGCCGGGCGGGGTCGGCAGGGGCAGCACGCCGGCCGTGGGGCGCCCGCAGCCGCTGCCCAGGACGTGCGCCGCCAGATCGTCCGTGAACGCCGTCAGGGCGCTCAGCACGAAGCGCGCCGAGCCGTCCGGATGGGCGCACGCCCCCCGGCCGCGTACGGCCCCCGCGGCCTCCCGTACACCTTCCAGCGCGCCGCGCCCACCGCCGGCCACCACGTCCGCCAGCGCCCCCGCGAGCGTCGGCAGGCCGAGCCGGCAGGGCCCGCACTGGCCCGCCGACTCGGCCGCCAGCCAGTGCGCCACGCGGACCGCCTCGCCCAGCGGGCAGGTGTCGTCGGGCAGCGGCAGCACCGCGCCCGCGCCCAGGCTCGCGCCGCACGCCGCCAGGGCGTCCCGCGACAGCAGCGCCCCCGCCGCCGTCGGCGCGTCCAGCCAGCCGCCGTGATAGCCGCCGACCAGCACCCCCTGCGGCGACTGCCCGGCCCCGCACCGGGCCAGCACGTGCGGCAGCGCCACGCCGCTCGGCGCCTCCACCACGCGCGGGCCAGGCACCGCGCCGGAGACGGTGAGCAGGACGGTGCCCGGCTCGTCCGGCGTGCCGGCCGTGGCGTAGCGGGCGGCGCCCAGGCGGGCGGCGAGGGCGAGTTGGGCGAAGGTCTCGGTGTTGGAGAGCAGCGTCGGCAGCCCGGCCAGGCCCTGCTCGCTGGCGCGCGGGTGCCGGCCGGGCGGGAGCGCGGGTCCGCCGTCGGCGGCGCGCAGCAGGGCGGACGACTCACCGGAGACCATGCGCTCGGGCAGGCGTACGACCCGAGCGCGTACCGCCCGTCCGCGCCGGTCGGCCAGACCGCGCTCCGCGAGCGCTTCCCGCATCGACGCTTCTGTGCCCGGTCGCGTCACCCCGACCACGAGCCTGCGGGCCCCGAGCGCCTCGGCGGCCAGCAGCGCGCCGTCCAGCACCAGGTGCGGGGCGCGCTCGAGCAGGACGGCGTCCTTGCGGCACGCGGGCTCGCCCTCACAGCCGTTGACCACCACCGCGGGCCGGACCCCGCGCCGCCGCGCCGTGCCGCCCACCGCGCGCAGCTTCCGCGCGAACGGGAAGCCCGCGCCGCCGCGCCCGCGCAGGGCGACCGCTTCCGCGAGCCGGATCAGCTCGTCCTCGGTCAGGCGGGGCGCCGTGCCGTGCACGGCCAGGTGCGCCCGCCGGTCCAGGCGCCCGGCGTCCTCGAAGCCGGCCGTCAGGCGGGGCTGCCCGAGCGCGAGCACCTCCGGCAGCCCGCCGGCCACGGCGGCCCTCACCGGTGCCGGCCCGGCGCGCCGTGGGCGGCACGGGGCCGCGCGAGGTCCGTGCCGGCGTGTGGCACGGGGGCCTCCCGGACCGGCTGTGGGGCGACGGCGACGGCCTCCTCGGGGCGTCGGCGGCGGCCCCGTATGCGGTGGTCCGGTACGCGGCGGCCCTGCGCGAGGCGCGCCAGCGCGAGGCGTAACAGGAGCGCGCCCGCCACCGCCGCCAGGCAGAGCGCGTAGCAGAGGGTCACCCAACGCGCCGGGGCGCGCCCCGCGTTGAGGCCGTGCAGGAGGGCGGCGCACCAGGCGGCGTAGGCGCAGCCGTGCAGCGCCCGCCAGCGGTGGGCGGCGCTTCCGCGCCCGGCGAAGGCGCTGCGCCCGGCGCCGGTCGCCGCGGCGAGCACCATCAGATGGCCCGCGAGCGACCCCAGTGCGATCAGCCCGTCGCGGCCCCGGACGCCGGAGGAGAACGGCAGCAGGGCGGCGCCGGCCGAGGCGTGCGCCTCGGTGACCTTGACGCCCACGTGGACGAACAGGAAGCCGAGCGCGCCGACGGCGGTCGCCCGGTGCACGGCCTGGGCGAGCAGCCGGCTGCGCGGGCCGAGGACCAGCCGGTCGGTGGCGATGAGCCCCCAGACGACGGTCGCGGTCAGCGAGACCAGGGCGAGCACGCCACCGGTCTGGTCGAGGAAGCGGTGGAGGTCCATGCCCCGGCACGCTAGGCAGCGGGCCGCGGCGGCGGCCGCGCTTCGCGCAACCCCGGTGGGCGGCGGCGTGCCGCTGCTAACGTCTGCGGGGCCCTTGCCTCGGTGCGGTACCTTCCGCCGCTGCGGTAACCTGACCCCATGCGTGCCGTACGCCTCCTGCTTAGCGAGCCGCGCTGATCAGCACCGACCGGTGACTTCCGGTCGGCATCGGCGCGGCGTCCCCTCCTGTGCGAGGGGCTTTTTCATTTCCGGGGCCAGCCCGGAAGGACCGGAATATCGCAGCCGCAGGCAGAGACGACGATCGATGGAGCTTTGAGGACGATGAGCGAGACCCCCACCGCCGCCGAAGTGGCCGCCCCGCACCGCTACACGGCCGCGCTGGCCGCTGACATCGAGGCGCGCTGGCAGGACTTCTGGGACGCGGACGGCACGTACGCCGCGCCCAACCCCAGCGGAGAGCTGGCGGGCGACCCGGACGTCGTCGCCCGGCCCAAGAAGTTCATCATGGACATGTTCCCGTACCCCTCGGGTGCGGGCCTGCACGTCGGCCACCCGCTCGGCTACATCGCCACCGACGTCTACGCGCGCTACCACCGCATGACGGGCCACAACGTCCTGCACACCCTCGGCTTCGACGCCTTCGGCCTGCCCGCCGAGCAGTACGCGGTGCAGACCGGCACGCACCCCCGGGTGTCCACCGAGGCCAACATGGACAACATGAAGGCGCAGCTGCGCCGCCTGGGTCTGGGCCACGACAAGCGCCGGTCGTTCGCGACGATCGACCCGGAGTACTACAAGTGGACGCAGTGGATCTTCCTGCAGATCTTCAACTCCTGGTACGACGCGGACGCCAAGAAGGCCCGGCCGATCAGTGAGCTGGTCGAGGAGTTCGAGAGCGGGCAGCGTGAGGTTGCGGGCACGCGCGCGTGGAGCGAGCTGAGCGCTGCCGAGCGTTCGGACGTCCTGGGCACGTACCGCCTGGCGTACGCCTCCGACGCGCCCGTGAACTGGTGCCCCGGCCTGGGCACCGTGCTGGCCAACGAGGAGGTCACCTCCGACGGCCGCTCCGAGCGCGGCAACTTCCCCGTCTTCAAGTCCAAGCTGCGCCAGTGGAACATGCGGATCACCGCCTACGCGGACCGCCTGATCGACGACCTGGACGCCCTGGACTGGCCCGAGGCCATCAAGCTGCAGCAGCGCAACTGGATCGGCCGCAGCGAGGGCGCCCGCGTCGACTTCGCTGTGGCGGACGGCGCCGAGGCGAAGGTCACGGTCTTCACCACGCGCCCCGACACCCTGTTCGGCGCCACCTACATGGTGCTGGCCCCCGAGCACGACCTGATCGACGCCATCGTGCCCGCCGAGTGGCCCGAGGGCACCAAGGACATCTGGACCGGGGGCGCGTCCACCCCGGCCGACGCCGTCGCCGCCTACCGCAAGCAGGCGCAGTCCAAGACCGACGTCGAGCGCCAGACCGAGGGCAAGGACAAGACCGGCGTCTTCACCGGTGCGTACGCCCTCAACCCGCTGACCGGCGAGCGCGTCCCCGTCTTCGTCGCCGACTACGTCCTGATGGGCTACGGCACCGGCGCGATCATGGCCGTCCCGGGCCAGGACGAGCGCGACTGGGAGTTCGCCACCGCCTTCGACCTGCCCATCATTCGCACCGTCCAGCCCCCCGAGGGCTGGGAGGGCGAGGCGTACGGCGGCCAGGGCCCGGCGATCAACTCCGCCGGCGACGAGATCGACCTCAACGGCATGGAGGTCGACGAGGCCAAGCGCACCGTCATCGCCCACCTGACCGAGCGCGGCATCGGCGAAGGCACCATCAACTTCCGCCTGCGCGACTGGCTGTTCAGCCGCCAGCGCTACTGGGGCGAGCCCTTCCCGATCGTCTACGACGAGGACGGCGTCGCCCACTCGCTGCCCGAGTCGATGCTCCCGCTGGAGCTGCCCGAGGTCGAGGACTACTCGCCGCGCACGTTCGAGCCGGACGACGCCGACACCTCGCCCGAGACCCCGCTCTCGCGCAACGAGGACTGGGTCAACGTCGAGCTGGACCTCGGCGACGGCGTCAAGCGCTACCGCCGCGAGACCAACACCATGCCCAACTGGGCCGGCTCCTGCTGGTACGAGCTGCGCTACCTGGACCCGCACAACGACGAGCGCCTGGTCTCCGCCGACGCCGAGCAGTACTGGATGGGCCCGCGCGAGGGCCAGCCGCACGGTGGCGTCGACCTGTACGTCGGCGGCGCCGAGCACGCCGTGCTGCACCTGCTGTACGCCCGGTTCTGGTCCAAGGTCCTCTTCGACCTGGGCCACATCTCCTCGGCCGAGCCGTTCCACAAGCTCTACAACCAGGGCATGATCCAGGCGTACGTCTACCGCGACAGCCGTGGCATCGCCGTCCCGGCCGCCGAGGTGGAGGAGCGCGACGGCGCGTACTACTACCAGGGCGAGAAGGTCAGCCGGCTGCTCGGCAAGATGGGCAAGTCCCTGAAGAACGCCGTCACGCCGGACGAGATCTGCGCCGAGTACGGCGCGGACACGCTGCGCCTGTACGAGATGGCGATGGGCCCCCTGGACGTCTCCCGCCCCTGGGACACGCGCGCCGTCATCGGCCAGTACCGGCTGCTGCAGCGCCTGTGGCGCAACGTGGTGGACGAGAACACCGGCGAGGTCACCGTCGTCGACGCCGACCCCGACGAGGCGACGCTGCGCGCCCTGCACAAGGCCGTCGACGGCATCTCCCAGGACATGGCGAACCTGCGCTTCAACACCGCCATCGCCAAGGTGACCGAGCTGAACAACCACGTCACCAAGCTGCGCGAGGTGCCCCGGTCCGTCGCCGAGCCGCTGGTGCTGCTCTTCGCGCCGCTGGCCCCGCACATCGCCGAGGAGCTGTGGCGCAAGCTCGGCCACACCGACTCGGTCGTGCACCGGGACTTCCCCGTGGCCGACCCGGCCTACCTGGTCGACGAGGCCGTGACCTGCGTCGTCCAGATCAAGGGCAAGGTCAAGGCCCGCCTGGAGGTGCCCCCGTCGATCTCCGACGAGGAGCTGGAGAAGGTGGCCCTGGCCGACCCGGCGGTCGTGGCGGCGCTGGCCGGCGCGGGCATCCGCAAGGTGATCGTGCGGGCGCCGAAGCTGGTGAACATCGTTCCGGCGTAGTGGCTCGCGCATGAGCTAGGGGTTTGTCCCTACGGGCAGGTTGGGGGTTCCTCCGGAACCCTCGGCCTGCCCGTTGCGTTTACGGTGGAGGGGTGGGGACGGACCCTGCCATTGACGTGCCGGGCCCGCCCGGGCCTCTGGAGGAGCGCATATGGACGCCGCCGCCGCGATCTTCGCCGTGATCTTTGCGATCCTCGTCGCGTTCGCGGTGATCGCCGCGGTCAGGACGGTGCGGGCGGTCAAGCGCGGCGTCGACCGCACGGTCACCCAGGCGCGGCGCACGGTCGAGGACACGCGGCTCAAGGCCAGGCAGTACGTCCAGCCGGGCCCGGGCGGCGAGGTCGCACAGCTGCGGCTGTCCCTGCGCACGTCGATGCGCGCCACCCAGGACGTGCTGCGCGCGGCCCTGCCGGAGGATGCCTCCCTGTCGGAGTCCCTGGCCCTCTTCGAGCGGCTCAGCGCCCATGCCCACGAGATCGACGATGACCTGCGCAAGCTGGAGACCGAGCCGGACAAGGGCCGGGTGGCCGCGCGCCTGCCGGAGCTGCGCGAGCGCACGGAGCGCGTCACGCACTCGGCGGACTCGCTGCGGTGGGCCGCGCAGGACCGGGCGCGGCAGTTCGCGGACGACGACCTGTCGGCGCTGAGCGAGCAGATCCGGATGGAGACGGGCGCGCTGCGGCACTGGGAGACGGAAACGGAGCCGGTGGCCGGTACGGGAACGGCGGCAGCGTCGGGGGCCGGGGCGAAGCCCGGGGCGTCGGGCGGTGCCCCGAAGGCTTCCGGTGAGGCGTCGGCACAGACCGGCGCGGCGGCCGCCGGGGAGCCGGAGCGGGCCGCCATCACCGGGCGGGATACCTGGCGGCAGGCAGGGTACTCCTGGCAGAAGGCCAAGCGTCCGGAAAGCACGGCCTGACAGCCGGGAGGGCCCGGAAGCGGAGGCTCGCACTGCCGTCGGGGCGGCCCGGCGGGTACCCTCCGGTGCATGTCCCGCCATGTCGCGATCATCACCGATTCCACGGCCTACCTGCCGCAACAGGAGAGAGAGCGGCACGGGATCACCGCCGTACCGCTGACGGTCGTCCTGGGCGGCGAGGCGCTGGAGGAGGGCACCGAGATCTCGGCCCGGTCGGTGGCCCAGGCCCTGCAGAAGCGGAGGCCGGTGACCACGTCCCGCCCAGGCCCCGAAGTCTTCGCCGCGGCCTACCGCGCGGCCGCCGCGGCCGGTGCCGAGGGCATCGTGTCCCTGCACCTGTCCGCCGAGCTCTCCGGTACGTACGACGCGGCCGTGCTCGCGGCCCGGGAGGCGCCCGTCCCGGTCAGGGCCGTGGACACGGGCATGGTGGCCATGGCCCTGGGGTTCTGCGCGCTGGCCGCCGCGGAGACGGCGCAGGCCGGCGGCACGCTGGACGAGGCGGTGGCCGCGGCGCAGAAACGCGCCCAGGGCACTGCCGCGTACTTCTACGTCGACACCCTCGACTACCTGCGGCGCGGTGGCCGTATCGGCGCCGCACAGGCGCTGCTGGGCTCGGCGCTCGCCGTCAAACCGCTGCTGCAGCTGGAGGACGGCCGCATCGAGCTGCGCGAGAAGGTCCGCACCGCGTCCAAGGCCATCGCCCGCCTGGAGGAGATCGCTGTCGAGCGGGCGGGCACCGCGCCCGTCGACGTCGCCGTCCATCACCTGGCCGCCCCCGACCGCGCCGCCCTGCTCGCCGAGCGGCTGCGGGAACGGGTGCCGGGGCTGGCCGACCTGCATGTGAGCGAGGTGGGCGCGGTCATCGGGGCGCACACGGGGCCGGGGCTGCTGGGTGTGGTGGTCTCGCCCAGGTAGGGCGGCTGGGTGCGCTGAGTTTTTTGGGCGCGTTGGGCGTTCCTTGCCCCTGACGGGTGACGGAGTTTTCCACAACCGGCCGGTTATCCACGGAAATCAGGCTGCCTCAGCGGGGTGGGCCGAACACGTCTACGGTCACGTGCCATGACTGCTCGATCACATGGCGTGACATCCGTGGGGGCTTCCTCGCTCGCCCGGGACTTCGGTTCCCTGCGCGAGCGGGTGGCCGCCGCGCCGGCTCCCGACTCCAGGCCCGTGCGCGGGGGTTGGCGGGGTGCCTTGTGGGACCGGTTGCCGGTGTGGGTGCACCTGCGGTGCGGCATCGAGCCGAGGACGCTCGCCGCGCTGGCGGTGGTGCTGGTGGCGGCGGTCGCCTTCGCGGGCTACCACTTCTGGGCCGGAAGACCGCAGACGGTACGGCCGCCGGCGCGCGAAGGGCCCGCCGCGGCGGTGGGCGCCGCGCCGAGGGCGGTTCCCACGGCGGTTCCCACGGTGGCGGTCGGGGCGAGCGCGCGGGCCGTGGTGGTGGACGTGGCGGGCAAGGTGCGGCGCCCCGGCGTTCAGCACTTGCCGGCCGGTTCGCGGGTCGCCGACGCGCTGGAGGCGGCGGGGGGAGCCCGCCCGGGGGCCGATACGACCGGCCTCAACCGGGCCCGGGTGCTCACTGACGGGGAACAGGTCGTGGTGGGCGTGCCGGGTTTTCCAGGTGTTCCTGGTGTGCCGGGCCCGTCAGGCCCGTCCGGGGCTGGTGGAGCGGCGGCGGGCGCGAGCGGCCCACGTGGCGGTCCGGGGGCGTCGGGCGGGCCGGTCAGCCTCAACTCGGCGACGCTCGAGCAGCTTGACGCCCTGCCGGGCGTCGGCCCGGTCCTCGCCCAGCACATTCTCGACTACCGCACTCGGCACGGCGGCTTCCGGTCCGTCGCCGACCTCCGGCACGTCAACGGCATCGGCGCCCGCCGGTTCACGGACCTCAAGCCTTTGGTCCAGCCATGAGGCAGGCGGCGGGGCGGTTCACGCGGGGAGAAAGCGGGGGCGGGGGCGGCGCCGACGGCGGGGATGCGGGCGACGGTCCGCCGGCGGGAGGCGGAGCCGAGGGCCGGGCGGCCGATCTGCGGCTGGTCGTCCCCGCGCTCGCCGCGTGGGCAGCGGCGGCGGCCGCCCTGACGGCCGACGGTTGGGACGTCGCCCTCGCCTGTGCCGGAGCCGTGGCCGTGGCCTGTGTGCTGCTGGCCGTCGTGCGCCGCGCCGCGGGCGGGCGGGACGGCGTCGCGAGGGGGCTGGGCGCCCGTACCGCCGGGGTGGCGGTCGCGGTGGCGGCGGCGCTGCTGTGCGCCTCGGCCGGAGCGGCGGCCGGCGCCCTGGCGGGGGCCGACACGCGGCGCGGGCCCCTGCCGGAGCTGGCGCGGCGGTACGAGCGGGCCACCGTGGAGGTGACGGTCACCGGGGACCCGCGGGCCACGCGGCAGAAGGTGCGCGGCTCGGTCCGCACCGCGCCCGCCGTCGTCGTGGAGGCGGAGGCGACGGACGTCCTCCCCGCCCCAGGCGGGACCGGGGCACGCACGAAGGTCCGCACGCCGGTCCTGCTGATCGCCGGTCAATCCTGGCTGGGGCTGCTGCCGTCGACCCGGCTGCGAGTCGAGGGACGGCTGGCGCCGCCGGTGCGGGACGGGGACCGCGTCGCGGCCGTCGTGCGGGTCGACGGCCAGGAGCCGCCGCAGGTCGTCGGCGGGCCCTCCACGCTGCAGCGCGCGGCGGGCAGGCTGCGCGCGGGCCTGCGGGCCGCCACGGACGGACTGGACCCGGACGCCCGGGCGCTGCTGCCGGGGCTGGTCGTGGGGGACACCTCCCGCGTTCCGCCGGATCTCGACGAGGCGTTCCGCGCCACGGACCTGACGCACCTTCTGGCCGTGTCAGGGGGGAACTTCACGGTCCTCCTCGTCCTCCTCATCGGGCCGCCGCACCTCGCCTCGCGTGCCGAGCGCCGGGGGCTCGCCGCGCGGCTGGGCATTCCGCTGCGGCTGACCGCGGTGCTGGGGGGTGTGGTCGCGCTCGGGTTCGTGGTCGTGTGCCGGCCCGATCCGAGCGTGCTGCGGGCCGCCGTGTGCGGCCTGATCACCTTGCTGGCGATCGGCACGGGACGGCGCCGGAGCCTGCTGCCCGCCCTCGCGGCGGCCACACTGCTGCTGGTGCTCCTCGACCCGTGGCTGGCCCGCAGCTATGGGTTCCTGCTCTCGGTCCTGGCCACCGGAGCCCTGCTGACGCTCGCCCCGCGCTGGAGTGCGGCGCTGCGGCGGCGCGGGATGCCGCCCCGGCTCGCGGAGGCCCTCGCCGCGACGGGCGCGGCGCAGGCGGTGTGCGCGCCGGTGCTCGCGGTGCTGGCGGCCCGGGTGAGCCTGGTCGCGGTGCCCTGCAACCTCCTCGCCGAGCCCGCGGTCGCCCCCGCCACCGTCCTGGGCTTCGCCGCACTGGCCGTCGCTCCTGTGGCGCCGCCCGTCGCGGAGGGCCTCGCGTGGCTGGCCGGCTGGCCCGCTTCCTGGACGGCCACCGTGGCCCGGACGGGGGCGGGGTTGCCCGGGGCGGAGCTCGACTGGCCGGGCGGCCCGGCCGGCGGGCTGGCGCTGGCGGCCGTCACGGCTGTCGTCGTGTTCGCCGCTCGTCCCGTGCTGCGCCGCCCCTGGGCCTGTGCGGGCTGCGTACTGCTCCTGCTGCTCGCGATCGTCCGTCCGGTGCCGTTGACGCGGGCCGTCACGGGTTGGCCGCCACCCGACTGGCGGATGGTCGCGTGCGCAATCTTCCCTGTTGAATTGGCGTGTTGAAGCTGGCGTGGGAGGGGTTTCATTGACTGGCTGGCGCGTCTTTTGGGTACCGAAGAGCCGGGTTGTGGATCCGGGAAGATTGCCCGTTTTGGTGGGGTTGGGAGACTTGGCGGTGCGGGAGGACCGTACGGGGATCCATGTCGGCGATCCGATTCTGCTGTCGCCGGACTATCAGGTTGATGAGCTGTTGAGCTTGTACCTGTGCCGGTCTTCCTTTGCTCGGCTGGGGGCTGAGACCAAGCGGAACTACACCGATGACTACGTCATTTTCTTCGACTTCCTCTGGTCGCGGGGCAAGGTGTGGGATGAGGCAACGGCAGATGACGTTTGGGATTTCGAGGACTGGCGGACACGTTCACCGCGCAATCCCCACAAAGTGGGTGCTGCCCGATGGAATCGCGGCCTGGCGGCACTGACCCGCCTCTATAAATGGGCGGTCGCCACCGAGAACATGACGACCAATCCGATTGCGATGCATTCTGTGGTCGGCTATCACGGCGCCGTGGTTCAGGTCCCGGAAGCCCGGGCCAAGGAAGCGAAGTCCAGTGACGTGCACTGGCTGACGCCACGGATGTTCCGGCTGTGGGTGGATGTCGGATTGCGTGGGCACACGGCGGCGGGCTTCCCCTCGCCGCGATGGCCGGGCCGACTGGAAGCCCGCAACGTCGCCTTCGCCGATCTGCTGTTCTCTTCGGGAGTGCGCCTGACGGAAGGCGCTTCCTTGCTGACGCTTGAGGTGCCGAGCCTGCGGCTTGACGGGGGCAGCTACTACCCCGGGCGCCTGGCCCGGGCTGTGACGAAGTCCAAGAGGGCCCGTACCTACTACGTCGCGGCGCCAGTGGTCGGCGAGGTGGATAACTACGTGGAGTCGCTGCGAGCTCGCGTGATCCGGCGCGCCCAGGCCCTGGGCCGATACGACCGCCTGGCAGAGATGCGGCTCGTCACGCACGTCACGGGACGCCGCAAGCGGGTATTGCACTGGGTCGACCGCAACGGAGTGGCGGGAAAGACGGCCCTGAATGACGCGCCGGTTGAGGAGCGCATGACCTATTTCACCGAGGGACCGGCGGGCCCAGAGCCGTTGTGGCTGTGGCTGAACGAGCAGGGACTGCCGTTCCAGCCGGAGTCGTGGGAGGGGGTTTTCCGTAATGCCTCGCAACGCTGTGAGGAGGTTTTGGGTTCCGTGATGGCTGAGCCGCCGTTTTGCACGCCGCACATGTGCCGGCATTCCTTCGCCCTCTACATGCTGGTCGTGCTGCACCACGTGATGGACGTGCGGATGGGGCTGACGCCCGAGGAGAGGCGGGACTTCCGTCTTCTTTACGGCGATCCGTGGCGGATGGTGCAGGACCTCCTGGGGCATGCGGACATTGAGCTCACCCGCAAGATCTACCTGGCGCCCGTCTCGGACCTGCAGATCCGGGCGCTGATGGCCGATCCGGCGCCGCGCGCTGAGGGCGGCGTGGTGACGTCGGACGAGCGGGTCACCTCGCTGCTGGCCCGCATCGCCCAGGAGAGCGAAGGCGTCCAGGACCTCGAGACCCTGTTGGAGACGGCGTGAGCCGGCGGGGCCGTAAGGCGGCCCTGCCCGAGGCCGACCACCGTCGTCCGGAGGTCCTGTCTGATTCGGGCCTTGTAGTGAAGCACCGGATCAAATCCGGTTCAGTCAAGGAATACGACTTCGCTGCCTTGCCGTTCGCCCCGGCGATGCGGCATTCGGTGGCCGGATTGTTCGGGGCCAAGTGCGCTCCGGGTGGCGGTTGGGCTGCCCACGACACCAGTAGCCAGATGTGGGGCCTGCTGAGGGCGTTCGCGCAGTACCTTGCAGGTCAGCCTCAGCCACCGGCGGACATACCGGATCTGACTGTCGCGACCTGGACGGCCTGGAAGCTGAGTCGGCCGCAGACGGCGATGGGATACGTGCAGATCACTGCGGTCGCGGGGTTTCTGCAGCTGGATGCGCGGCTTTCCCAGCCGGTACGGGCGGCCATGGCCAAGCGGGTGCCGCGCATCAAGGTCAAGGAGCATGCCTTCGCGCCGGAGGAGTTCCAGCAGATCCGTCTGGCCGCCCGGACGACGTTTCGCTCCGCGCTGCTGCGGATCCGGGAGAACACTCAGCTCCTGGGGGCCTGGCGCGACGGCGCGGTCGCCCGGCAGGACAGGGAGAACTGGCTGATCGGGGAGGCCCTGGACTCCCTCGCCCGTACCGGTCATGTCCCGCGCTACGTGGGCACGGACAACCGGCAGCGTGTGGTCTTCCGCTATGCCCGGGCCCTGGGCGGCGAGAACAGTCGGTACACCTGGCAGCGTCTCTATCTCAGCCGGCGGGAGGCGGCTGCGCTCGGCGTGCTGATGGTGGCGGAGCACGGCTTCAACTCGACCACGATCGGGGAGCTCCGCACGCCCCGGGCGACGCCGGAGTCGGGCGAGGGCCGTTTTCCTGTCTACCGCGTCGAGCTGGAGAAGCGGCGCCGGGGCACCGCAAGCAACTTTGAGACCCGCAACCTTGCCGACTTCGGGGCTGATTCACCGGGACGGCTGATCACGGAGGCCCTGGAGGCCACGGCCCACGCCCGTGCCTATCTGGCCTCGGTGGGCTGCACGGTGGACCGGCTGCTGGTCTGGCATGAGGCCCGCAGCCGGGACTGGCAGGCCAGTGAGGGCTTGCTCCGGGAGGGCCCGTTCGGCCTGGGCCTGACCAAGCAGGACTTCGAGGACTGGGGCGAGGAATTCGGTCCCACGAGCGGGTCGGTCATGCGCCGGGCCCGCAAGACGGCGAACGTGGTGTACCGGCGCGAGCCCGGCCAGAACAGCCAGGACACGCACGACAGCGTCTACGTCGTCCCCGAACCCCAGGCCCGGCAGGCCGCCATCCCGGTGATCGTCGACGGGGCCACCGATGCCCTTCAGGCAGCCCGCCGCACCGTCTTCCAGGCCCAGCTCACCGACGCCCCGGCCGACGGTGAACAACAGACCGCCACAGCTGGGTGCGCGGACTACGAGAACAGCCCGTTCACGGAGCCCGGTACCGGTTGCGGCGCATCGTTTCTGCTCTGCACCGCCTGCCCCAATGCCCGTGTCCACCCTGTCCATCACCCCCGGCTGGCCCACCTCCACCACGCTTTGGAGGCGCTCCGCAGCGTCGTGCCCCCGGCGGTCTGGGACGCGGACTGGGCCGAACCCCATGCCCGTCTGGACGACCTCAAACGGCGCCTGGGGCCGGCCCTGTGGCGGCGGGCCCTGGAGAACGTCACCGCGGATGACCGCGAGGTCATCGACGCCCTGCTGAACGGAGGCTATGACCTGTGACCGTCGCTGCCTGGTACCTGACTGGCCGGCCGGGGCCGGATACGCCGGTGATCTCCGCCGTCCTGATCGTCGATGCGAGGGAGCCCAACGCCTGCTACGGCGACCGTGTCTGGCCGCTGATGGCGCTCAACGCCAACCCGAGCGCCAACCGGTGCCAGATCCACTGGGACACTTTCCCCGCCGAGCTGCGGGAAGAGATGCGCTATCTGGCCTGGGCCATGATCAACCGGCCGCTGCCCGATGAGTTCATGATCGGCCGGAGCCCGACCTGGAGAACCCGCCAGAGCAGCGCCAAGCTCTACGCGACCCTCATGCGGTGGCGGGCCCTGGCCGAGTGGCTGGTCAAGCGCGGCATCACCACACTGGCCGACTGCACATCGGAGATCTTGCGCGAGTACGGGCAGGACAATCTGCGCACGCCCAGATCGCGGGAGTACGCGGGCTCGTTCCTGGTCGCGGTCACGCGTCTGTGGGCCTTCGACGCCTATGACGTCATGCCGCTGGGGATCGGGGAGCCTCCCTGGAACTGGGAAGGGGTCGATGACTTCCTGCCGGCGGCGACACCCCGAGGCGAGAACGCCACGGAACCGATCACCGCGGCCACCATGGGCCCCTTGCTCATCTGGGCCCTGCGCATGGTCGACGACTTCGCCGAGGACATCCTGGCGGCCTCGCAGATGGCCGGGGAGATGACCCGTCGCGCCGAGGCCACGGTCGCCACCCCGCTGAGCCTGGCCCGCCTCAAGGAGTACATCGACGGCATCCGCGATCGCGGCGAGAGCGTCCCCAGCTGGATACGGTCGGGCCGGCGGGCGTCCTGCACGCCCTACATCTCGGCTCTGACAGGCGCCTCACCGCTGCAGGTCATCGCCCTGCTCCGGCAGACCTACCGGAAGACCTACGTGCGGGACCACTTGGGCCCCAGCCCGCTGCCGCTCAAGATCACCGGCCGTATCGACGGCCGCGCCTGGACCGAGGCGATCGACTTCGACGAGACCGACAGCCTGATGCGCCACCTGGGCACCGCGTGCTTCATCGTGCTGGCCTACCTGACAGGCATGCGCCCAGGGGAAGTCCTCGGCTTGCGCACCGGATGCTGCCCCGACCCCAAATCCGGTCCCCACCTCATCCACGGGAACGTCTACAAGACCGCCACCGACGAGGACGGCAACTACCTGTCCCAGGGTGTCCTGCGCGAGATGCCCTGGGTCGCCATCGCACCGGTGGTGTCCGCGATCCGGGTCCTGGAGAAGATCGTTTCGCCCGGTGCCCTGCTGTTCGACGGCGCAGAGCACGATGTCACGCTGCGACGCGGCTACACGGGGGCCATCACCTACGCCACGATGAGCGACCGGGTGGAAAGCTTCGCGGCCTGGGCGAACGCCCAGGCCGCCCGGCTGGACCGGCCGCACGAAGCGGTCCCCGCCGACCCGCACGGAGCGCTGGGCACCGAAAGGTTCCGCCGCACCCTGGCCTGGCACATCGCCCGCCGCCCCGGCGGACTGGTGGCGCTGGCGATCCAGTACGGCCACCTGCGCACCCTGGTCAGCGCCGGCTATGCCTCGAGGAGCCGGGACGGCATCCACGATCTCCTCGACGTCGAAACCGCCCGGGCAACGGTCGACACGCTCGCCACCCTCAACGCCGACCTGGCCGAAGGAGCCGGCATCTCCGGCCCTGCAGCCCGCCGGGCGATCAATGCCGCAGTCCAGGCACCGGCATTCACCGGTGTCGTCATGAGCACGAAGGCGGCCAAGGACATCCTGGACAACCCGCAGCTGGCCGTCTACGACAGCCCCGGCAGCTACCTGATGTGCGTCTACAACCGGGACAAGGCCCTGTGCCACCGGCTCGAGGGCCAGCAGGACGCGCCCAGCCTGGACCGCTGCCAGCCGACCTGCGGGAACATCTCGCGGACCGACCACCACGCCGACCAGCTCGTCGGCCTGGCCGAGGCACTGGAGAAGCAGGCCGCCTCCGAGGCTCTCCCTGTTCCGCTCGCCGACCGCTTCCGCCGGCGGGCCGCGCGCCTTCGTGCCACGGCCGATGAGCACTACCGCAACCGCATCACCACCCAGGAGGATGCTTCATGAGCCCCGCCCCCGACGAACGCGAACGCATCCAGGCGGCGATGGAACGCATCCTGGCCGGCACCCCCCAGCACTCCAACGGCGCCCTGACCATCGTGGCTCTCGCACAGGAAGCCGAGGTGCCCCGCAACGCGCTCACCCAGCGCCACCTCGACCTGAAGAACCTCTTCTACGACACGGTCCGTGCCCGGGGAGCCATCCCCGACAGCGAGAAACGGCTCCGCCAGCAGGTGACCAAACTCAAGGAGCTGCGGGCCGCGGACGCCGAGGAGCTCAAACAGCTGCGGGCCGACGTCGAAAGCCTGGTCGGCGCCTTGCACCAGGCACAGATGGAGAACCGGCAGCTGCGTCAGCAGCTTGCCACTCCGGACTCGAGGGTGCGGTCCCTGCCCACGCGGCCCAGGCCGAGGGTGCCCCATCAGGGCCCTTCCCAGGTGTCTCCGATGAGTGACTGAACTGCGTCAGCGTCTGTGCGAGCCGGGGCCACTGGGAGGTTGACGGCCACCGTGACGGGGCACAGGTGATTCCTGACGGCCGGTCCGAGCGACTGTGTCTCGTTCGGACCGGCCTGCTCTCACTGCCGCCGGCAGATGTGTGCCGGTCAGACGTGGGTGGCTCCTTCCTCGGCTGCACCGCCGAGGAAGGAAGCCCACGCATCGGGCTGGAACCGCAGGACGGGGCCGCTGCGGTCCTTGGAGTCCCGGACGGCGACGATGCCACCGGCCTTCGCGACTTCGACGCACGCCCCATTGCCGGAGCTGTAACTGCTCTTGCGCCAGCAGGCGCCGCTCAGGTCAACTGCGTGAGCCGGCTGCCTGTCGTTCGTGCTCATGTCTTCTCCATCTCTCTTGCGATGTTCTCCAGGACGGCGGGGGTCTCCTGCGGATCAGGCCCCGCGGCTCGTACGAGGTCGAAGGTCTGGATGAACTTGCGGACATCACGTTCCTTCTCCAGGTACACGTTTCCGGCGATCGAATCGACGTAGACCACGGTCGGCGCCTTCGCGCCGAACTCCAGCAGCGCGAACGTCCCGGCCATGGCCGCGTGGGCGCCCTTGGCCGTCGGCATGACCTGGATCGTCACGTTCGGCAGGGCAGCGGCATGGATCAGGTGCTTGATCTGGGCCGCCATCACCTCCTTCCCGCCGACCGGCCGCCGCAGGGCGGCCTCCTCGACGACCACCCACAGCTCCAGCGGATCGGGCTTGCGGGTCAGCAGGTCCTGGCGCTGCATGCGGAAGCGGACCAGCCGCTCGACCTCCTCGGGCTCACCCGGCCGCACCGCGGCGATGACAGCTCTGGCGTAGTCCTCGGTCTGCAGCAGCCCGTGGACGAATATCGGCTCGTAGGCCCGCAGGGCGACCGCATCGGACTCCAGCCCGGCGTAGGTGGCCATGCCCGACGGCAGGACTTCCTCGTAGTGAGCCCACCAGCCCTGTTGCTGGGCGTCCTTGTGGATCTGCATCACGGCCTCCACCTGAGCGGGGTCCTCGACGCCGAACCAGGCGAGGAGGTCGCGCACATCCCGGGCCTTGATCGGGGCCTGTCCGGTCTCCACCCTGCTGATCTTCGACATCGAACACTCCAGGTGCTCGGCGACGTCCTCGATCCTCTTGCCCGCGCTTTCGCGCAGCCTTCGCAGCTCGGCTCCGAGCTGGCGCTTGCGTACGGTCGGTCCGCTGGCCGTGGCCATCACCCCTCCTTGACGCGCCCCCCGCGAACGGCAGGTTGCCGTACGCAAGTGTGCCCTAGCGATGCCAACTCCTACCGTCCCGCCGGAGTTTGACACCGGATAGCAGCTTGCCTGGGCAGGCATATGCCCACTTGCTCCACGCACTTGCGTGGAAGAAGTGCATGGGGCCATTCTGAGGGCGCTTCACGATCCGTAGCCCGGCTGTCGCTGATCGTCGGTGGCTGGTGTGCGCGCGGATGCCGCCTCGGACGGAAGGAGCCCGGCCATGCACGCGGTGCCAGGCCCACGGCATGAACGACCGAAGGACGAAGCCGACGGCTATGTGGCGGCGGTGATGGACCGCTCGCTGCACTTCTGGGTCCCGACCCTCCCGGGTGCCGTGCCGGCCGCCCGCCGCGAAGTCGCCGCCCAGCTCGGTCTGTGGGGCCTCCGGCCCGGGGCCGCGGTGGTGGAGACCGCTGTGCTCGCCGTCAGCGAGCTGGTCACCAACACCGTCCGCCATGCCGCCAGGGCCTCGGCCCGGGCGGACGTCCACCTCGGCATGGATCGCCGGCACCTGATGGTCGCGGTCCACGACCGCGACCCGCGGATACCCCGCCGCCGCGAGGTCCCCCACCTCGACGGCAGTGGGGGCTGGGGCCTGCACCTGGTGGAGGCCCTGGCCACACAGGCGGGCGGCAGAACCAGCATCCCCCGTGATCCGGACGGGGGCGGCAAGACCGTCACGGTCCTGCTGCCGCTGTAGATCGCTTCGGTGGGCGGCGGCATGTTCCCGCCGAGACGTCGCCGCCCGCCGAGCCGCACCCCGCCATGACCAGGGGTGCGGCGGGCGCCGGATCTCCTCCCCACGCCGGCGCCATCGGCGGGCCCGGCCCTCCCGGGCCGGGCCCGCCCCACGGCATTCCCCTGGTACCCCCTTGGCCAAGGAGGCTCGGTGACCACACTGCCCGCACCCGTCCCCGCCGCACTCGTCCCTCACGCGCTCACCGTCCGCCCCGGCCAGCCGCTGGGCGGCATCGTGACGGTGGACGGCTCGAAGAACGCCTGCCTGCCCCTGCTGGCCGCCGCCGCGGCCACCGGGCGGCACGTGAAGCTCAGCAACGTACCCACCAGCGCCGACGTGCAGATGATGCTGGTCCTGCTTGAGCGGACGGGCTTTCGCCTCTCGTACCCCGTCGGGGAGCCCGGCAGCCTGATCCTGTGGCCCGGCGCCTTCACCTCGAGCGCCCCGGACCTGGCTGACGCCGCCCGCATCCGGGCCTCCTACTACCTGGTGCCCGCCCTCCTGGCCACGCATGGCTCAGCGCGACTGCCCTGGCCCGGAGGCTGCCGGATCGGCGAGCGGGGCATGGGCGAGCACTTCCGGGTGTACGAGACCTTCGGCGACACCGTGGAGGCCAACGACCACCACTACACCGTCACGGCCTCCGGCCGGAGGCTCGGCACGGTCAGGTGTGATCTCCCGTTCCGTTCGCGCGGGGCGACCGTCGCCGCCGTGCTCCGGGCCGTTGTCGCCGACTGCCGCCTCGTTCTGGGCAACCCGAACCTCTCGCCCGAGACGACCACCTTCCTGGCCGCCCTGCAGGAATCCGGCTGGGACGTGGCCACCAGCGAGGAGAAGATCACGCTTGGACCGCCGGCGGACAGCACGCGCGGCAGCCTCAACTGGTGGGTGCCTGGCGACAAGATCGAGGCGGGCATCCTGGCCTGTGCTCTCGCGGCCACCGGCGGCTCCGGGCGGATCGAGGGCCTGCGCGGTCCGGACGTCCGGCTGCCGGCCGACTTACTGACCCAGGCCGGCATCCCGGTCACCGTCGCCCCCGACGCGATCACCGTGCACCCGGCCACTCAGCTGACCGGGCGCCCGATGCGGGCGATGGCGTCCCTCGCGCCGAACGGCCTGGACGCCGACTTCGAACCCGCGCTGATGGCCCTCGCGTTGAATCTGCCGGGCACCCATCTGTTCGGCGACTCCATCAATCCCGGCCGCCACGGCAACCTGCTGCCGCAGCTGGCCCGGCTCGGTGCCCGGATCGAAGAGCTGTCGCCGACCCAGTGCCGCCTCCTCGGCCCGCAACGGCTGACCGGCGCCATGGTGGAGGCCACCGACATCCGCACCGGCTCCGCGCTGCTGATCGCCGCCCTCACCGCCCGGGGCGTCACCACGCTGACCGGGCTCGACCAGCTCCAACGCGGGCACGCGGACCTGCCCGCCAAACTCCGCGCCCTCGGCGCCGACCTCACCACGGTCGCCCGATGACCGGCACACGCGCGCTGGAGCGGATCGTGGTGACCACCGACTTTCACTCCGCCTTCGCCACGGCCGACGGCATGCTCGCCCACCTCCACCGGGCCCGGTCCACGTCCCTGATCGCGGACTGCGGAGACTTCTTCGAAGGCAGCGGCTACTACCGGCTCGCAGGCGGCGCCATCGAACGCGCTGTGCTCACCGGGCTCTACGACGTGCTCGCCCCCGGCAACCACGGCTGGCCTCACCACTTCGAGCCCGACCTCCACCCGCTGACGGTTTGCGCGAACGCCGTCGATGACGCCAGCGGGCAGCCGCTCTTTCGCCGCCTACGGACGTTCCGCATCGGCGGCCGGCGCGTGGCCGTCACCGCCGTCATCAGCCCGGACGCCTTCTTGGACATCCCCGCCCACCAGCGCCAAGGCCAGCGGGTCACCGACCCGCTGCGGGCCCTTAGGGAGCTGATGCTGGCCCACCACCACGAGGCCGACGCCTGGATGCTGCTGTCGCACTCCGGCTTCGAGAACGACCTGGCCCTAGCCGCCGAGTGCCCGTTCCTGGACATCATCTTCGCCGGGCACTGCCACAGCGACCACTACGCGCCCGAGCCGGTCGGCGACACCCTCATCGTCAAGGGCGGCGAGCTCGGCGCCGGGTACGCGCTGGCCGAACCGGTCGGAGCCGGCTGGGCCGCCCACACCTGCACCTTCCCCACCAGCCCGGCCGCCCTGCCGAGGGAGCTGTCCTCCGTCGTCCGGCAGATCGGCGCCGTGCGCGAGAAGCTGACCGCCCCGCTGGGGCTCACCAGCGAGTCCTACCGCGGCACCGTGCCCGACCGGCACCAGGTCCTGGCCGAGGCCGCCGTCTGGCTCCAAAGCGGGCTGGGGGCCGACGCGGTGGTCCTCAACGACACCGTGCTGCGGCCCCAGCGACTGGGCATGGTGCTGACCTTCGGGGACCTGCTGGCCATCGAGCCGTTCGCCAACCAACTCGCCTACGCGCGCATCCCCGACGCCTACCTCTACGACCCCGGCGGCCTGAACGCCTACCTGACCGAGCGGGTCGGCCCTCTCGTCACCGCCCCCAACCCGCTGTCGCTCGGGCTTCGCACCGTGCTGACCACGGACTTCCTGGCAGGCAACTTCCTCGGTGACCGCACCCGCCCGGCCGGGATGTCACTCGGCCAGGCCGTCCGCCACGTCCTGACGGGCGCCCCGTCCTCCACCGCGACCGAAAGGCCCCTGCCGTGATCCTGACCGGACCCGAGATCACCGCCGCCGCCCTGGACGGGCGGCTGCGCATCGAGCCCTTCGACGCAGACCAGGTCAACCCCAACAGCTACAACGTCCGCCTCGGCACCCACCTCACCACCTACACCGCGGCCGTCATCGACGCCCACCGCCCCAACCCCACCACGACGATCACCATTGGCGGCGACGGCTACGTCCTCCAGCCCGGCGAGCTCTACCTCGGCCACACCTTCGAACAGATCGGCTCCAACCAGTTCGTGCCGCTGCTGTTCGGCCGCTCCAGCGTCGGCCGGCTCGGCCTGTTCGTCGAGATCACCGCCCCCATCGGCGACATCGGCTTCCACGGCCAGTGGACCCTGATGCTCACCCCCGTCCGCCCCCTGCGCGTGTATCCGGGGATGGAGATCGGGCAGGTCATGTTCTTCGTGGCCACCGGAGCCGTGGATCTCTACACAGGCAAGTACCAGGGCTCCCTCGGCCCCCAGCCCTCCCGAGCCTGGCAGGACCTCATCCCGGCCCAGGCGGCGGCCTCGTGATCCTCACCGGCCCGGGCATCGCCGCCGCTGTCGCCACGGGCGAGATCAGCATCGACCCCTTCGAGCCGGCCCGGCTCTCACCGAACGCCTACGACTGGCGCTTGGGCGAAACCTTACGGATCTGCGACGGCGACCTCGACGCCGCCCGCCCCACCACCTTCACCGAAACCACCATCCCGGCCACCGGGACCGTGCTCGAGCCTGGAGTGCTCTACCTCGGGATGACATACGAGAAGACCGGCTCGGAGACGTACGCGCAGATGCTCAACGGCGACCGCACCACCGGCTCCCTGGGCATCTGGGTGCACGTCTCTGCACCCCTGGGCCACGTCGGGCACGCCATCCGCTGGACCCTGGAGATCCGCGCCACCAAACGGGTGCGGGTCTACCCGCGGATGACCTTCGGCAAGCTCATCTTCCTCGCCACAGCGGGCGACCGTGCCAGCTACCAGCGCGAGGGGGCGAAGTACGCGGCCACTGAGGGCATCGACATCTCCCGCCTGTACACCGAACTCGCCGGAGGCCCCCGATGACCCTGCCCACCGGCCCACTGGTGGCCACCGTCCTCGACCTGCCCGCCGGGAGCCCAGGCGGGAGCGTCGAGCTCTTCCTCGACCTCTACACCGGCCCCGCCCCGCTGATCCCGGCCCGGCCCTTCATGCTGGCCCCTCTCAGCCGCCGCCCCCGCCGGCCCACCGGCCTCGGCCTGCTGCCGGTCGTCGGCAAGTGTCTGGACGGCCCCGCCTTCCACCGCTACGTCGCCGCCCTCCAGCGAGCCCTGGCCGAAGCATTCGACCCGGACCAGATCGGCGTCCTGCACCTTCAGCACTTGGCCTTCGGCGCCACCCCCGCGCTCATCCGGGCCCTGCCCGAGCACCCGCGGATCGCGCTCGTCCACGGCACCGACCTGCTCTTCGCCGAAGCCCACCGCGACCAGCACCAGGTCCTCACCGACACCGTCCAGCTCGCCGACGCTATCGTCGTGCCGACACCGGCCATGGCCGACCGACTCCTGCAGACCGCGCCCACCACGGACCGCGCGAAAATCACCCACATCCCCTGGGGCGTCCCTGACCAGCTCATCCACCGTCCGCCACGCAGATCGCCCCGGCCGTCCGGCGGCCCGTTCCGGCTGCTGTATGCCGGGCGGCTCACGCCGGAGAAGGGCGCCGGGAATCTGCTGCGAGCTCTAGCGGCCGTCACCGGCGTCGAGTTGAGCGTCGCCGCCCCGCAAGACCAGGTCCACACCCTCACCCGCGCCATACGGACCTCCGGGGTCACCGTCCGCTACCTCGGCTGGCTCCGCCGGCCACAGCTGTGGCGGGCCTTCGCCGACCACGACCTGCTCGTCATGCCCTCCACCACCCTCGAGGCCATGGGCCTGGTCGCCCTCGAGGCCCAAGCCTGCGGCCTGCCCGTGCTCTACCAGCCCGTCCCCGGCCTGGTGGAGACGCTCGCAGTCTCCGGCACCAGCACCGACTTCACCCGCCCCGCAGCACTCGCCCGCGACATCGACCGCCTCCGCACCACTCCAGGGCTGCTGGCGGCCCTGCGGCAGGCTGGGCGGAACAATGCTGCCCGCTACCCCCTCAGCGCCACCGCCAAGGCCCTGACCGAACTCGGCCACCAGATCAGCTGACCGTCCCGCTGTGTTCCCCGCCCGGGCCCGGCACGGTCACTACGCTGACAAGCCGGGCCCGCACCGCGACATCGGAGACGCTCCATGGCAGACAGCACCGACCGGATCAAGCAGCTCGTGGCAGACGGCGTCCGCGACAAGGTCTACCCCGGTGCGGTGTGGGCCATCGGCGACGCCGCAGGCACGAAGGCGGGAGACACCGCCGGTGTCCTCGACCCCGCCGAGCCGGGCATCCCGATGCGGCCAGACACCGTCTTCGACATCGCCAGCCTCACCAAGATCCTCGCCGTCTGGTCCACTATCGGCGCCCTGTGGGAAGACGGCACCCTCCCCCTCGACGAGCCCCTCGAAGGCTTCTGGACCGAGGTCGCCGGCCACCCCCTCGGCCAGGTCACCGCCCGGCAGCTGCTGACCCACACGGCCGGTGTTCCGCTGCGCGCCCAGCTGAAGAACCTCTACGGCACCGACCCCGCCGCCATCCGTGCCGGGGTCCTGCACGAGGCCCTGCACCGGCTGCCGGGCGAAGCCGTCGAATACACCGACCGGGCCGCCCTCATCCTCGGCTACCTCGCCGAGTACCTCTCTGGCCAGCCCCTGGACCAACTCGCCCGCACCCGCATCTGGCAGCCCCTGGGCATGTCCCATACCCGCTTCGGCCCTCTGCCGACTGGCCTGGCAGCGCGTTGTGCCCCCACCGAGCTCGACGAGAACACCGGCCACCACCTCAAGGGCACCGCCCACGACTTCTCCGCCCGCCTCCTCGGCGGCGTCTGCGGTATCGCGGGCACCTTCTCCGTCCTCGACGACCTCACCCGATTCCTGCGATACATGCTCGACCCCACCACCGCCCCCGCAGCACCAAGCTTCGGGCCGAACTGGGTGGAGGAATCCCTGAGCGTCCACACAGGCGCCCTGGAGCCTGTACGCGGCCTGTTCTGGCATCCCGCCCCCGGCACCGACCCGGCGGACCGCACATACGTCCACTACGGCTTCACCGGTACCGGCATGTGGATCTCTCCCAAACAAGGGGCTTGGGCAGTCCTGCTGACGAACAAGCTGCGCTACACGCGCGACCGCGAGCCGCTAACCCGCGTCCGCAATGAATTCCGCAGCATCGTGTTTGGCTGAGCAGCGACGTTACACGCTACGCGATCACATTTCAGAGCGCGTCTGTGTAGGGCGAGTTGAAATCAGTCAGAATGCAGCAGAGAGGCCGGCTCCTTGTGCGGATGCCCAACTATCGGGGTACGCGTCCGCCACCCCATCGACCCGGCGTGCTCGCTCAGCAGATTCTTCCCGAAGAGAGCCTGTCGGAAACAGGGCCACCATGCGGTCTGGGAATTCTTCAGTAGGAGGCAATATCTCCTCAACTTCCGCTTTTTCCCGTAGCCGCTCGGCAACAGCTTCCCACTCCTCGTCTGAGGTCAACCTGACAACTATTCGTACAGCCATGAATGCACCTCGGCTCTTCGTGACACCTATAAGGGTCGTTTTCTGATGGCGATACCCATACCCAAAAGACAGTAGGTCAAACAGTACGCACTGCCTGCAGAGCCGCTTCGGCGTCAACGAGCCGCCTGGAGTCAGAATTTGGGTCAGTCGGCTGACTTTGCATATCCCTGGCCGTCGCAAGGAGGATATTGCGCACATCTGCTGCCGTCAGCCCTGCATCAAGCGACAACAAGAGTGCAGCTACCCCACTTACGTGCGCAGCCGCCATTGAGCTACCCGACATGAACATGTACGACGCCCTACCCCAGAAAGTACTCAGGATCTCGTCTCCTGGCGCACAGAGCTTGAAGTGGTTGCCGTGACTGCACTTCTCCATAAGCTGATCTTCCCGGTTGGCCCCTCCAACTCCAATCACATCAGGGAAGGCGGCGGGCCACAGCGCCAGACTGTCGGCATAGTTGCCAGCCGCGGCGACCACGACCACATCATGTGAAATTGCATATTCGATCGCGTCCCTTTCGTCGCGGTTCTCTCCCCCCATCCCCAGGCTTAGATTCACGACCTGGGCTCCATGATTCACTGCCCACTTGATGCCATTAGCGATATCCAGAGCGCTCCCCCAGGTCGTCAACTGACGCTCATCAGCATCGTAAGCGCGAGCAAGCACCCGCACCGGCATGATGCTGCAACTCCGGGTAACGCCCGCTACGCCTTCTGCATTTCGGCGCTCACAGGAGATCGTGCCTGCCACATGAGTTCCGTGCCCATGCTCGTCCCATGGCAGTCCCGTGGGCTCCATGAAGTGGCCGTGTAGGCGAATATCATCCGGTAGCTCTGCGCGAGGAATCCTGACACAGTTTTTCCCCGGCACAACATGGTGACGAAAGTCGCGATGATTGAGGTCCAACCCACTATCAACCACAGCTACCACAACTTGAGGGGAGCCATCGGTCCGCTGCCAAGCACTTGGGCAACCGATCTTTTCAAGCCCCCACTGTTCTGGATTATGGCGCGAAAGCTCCGCAGGTGTCGCGGCATCCATCATGCCTTCACGCCAATGGTTTGGGCGAGCATCTACGACCCATTTATCCACCTGGCACATCGTTCCAAGGGCATCGCTGAGCGGCACCTCCGGATCAAACCATATGCGATAATTCGCGTCATCTCCGCAATCTACAAGTTTGTTCTCCGTGCGCAGTGGAGGGGAAGATGAGTAGAGGCGCGAGATGTAATCCACCTTGATCTTCTGAAGGGCAGCGTCAACGTCGTGTATACCCAGACGTGAATTTCTGAATATTCCGGATGACGAATCCGGAATGTGCTCTGTAACGAGATGCTGCGCATCGGGCGTCAGCTGAATTACCATTTCACCGCGAATGCGGGCATCCGCGCCCTGGGCGTACATGTGCGGGCGCTTCATCGATTGGCGTTCCGGCCTGTGCGGTTTGGTCTTCATCGCGAGCCCCCAGTGGAGTCCTCGGCTGATGAGGAGGGGCAGGGCACGGCCACGGCGCGCTCGCTGGCCCGCCAGCGTCGCCCTCCCGATTTCACCCTATCGGGCCCCTTGAGAGACCGCACGGCGGCTGACGCCGCCCAGTTCCTCGGCCGTGCGCGACGTGATGCGATTCCCCTGCGTCAGCTAAGCCTGAGCGCGTGTCATCGGCGGTCGGCGTAGCCCCTTTCGAGGGGTGGGGTCGATCAAGTGCATCCGGCTCGCCGGCCCGCAGACCGGCGTCATGGGGCGACATCGACCTTGGCCTTCAACACGCTGAACTTGACAGAGAAGATGTCGGACAGGGAGACGCCTTGGCCCTGTCAGCTGGTCCGGGTACCGCCGTGGTCGTCGACGCGGGCCCGGAGCCGCGGGCGGTCGACCGCTGCCTGCGGGAGCTGGGCGTCGACAGGGTGCCGCTGCTGTTGCTGACCCACTTTTTCTTGGGGCAGTTCATTTCTGTCTCACGATTTCTCGTCTTTGATCTGAGGAAGCCATCCGTCCGCTGCTGGACTCTGGTATCTCTCCTGTCAGTGCTGTCTCAGGAGGGGTGAACGGTGCAACTGTTCTTTGTGAACTCACAGTTGGCAAAGCGCTACTTCGACAGTTCTGTGCTGTCGGGGGAAGAGGTCGCCCGGTTGCTGGATGATCGGGCGATCGCAGATGGGACGCCGCTCTACCTGGATGACGAGACGATGATGCCGGTGGAGCCGCTGTGCTCGTGGGGTCGGAGTCTGTCCAACGCCGAGTTGGCCGAGGGCACGATGAAGGAGTACGGGCGGATCGTCGCGCGGGTTGCTGACCATCAGGGGCAGCGAGGGCGTGACCTGGTGTCGGCTACGGAGTCCGATCTCAGGGCCTACAAGAGGGCTCGCACGGTGCTGCAGCGGCGGCCGATCGGGGATTCGGCGTGGGGCAAGGAGTCGCAGCTTCTTGACCAGTTCTATGGCCACTTGGTGGATACCGGGGTGCTGCGGCAGAGGCCGGTGCGGGTGGGGGCCCGGGGGAAGAATCCGATGGCGCCTCAGATCAAGCAGAAGATGGACATCCGTCATCTCACGCTGGGGCAGTACCGGTACTTCCGCGATGTGGGGCTTGGCGGGCAGCAACCGGATTCATCCCTTGATCACTCGTTTCGGGGCTGGTCACCGCACCGCAACCGCGGGGCGGCGGATTTGGCGCTGGGGACGGGGATGCGGTGGCAGGAGTGGGCGACCGTCCTGTTGCCCGAGCTTGGCATCGGGGTGGGGCACCCGGTTCCGGAGGTGGATTTCACTGTCCAGGCGTGCGCGAAGTACGGCAAGGCCCGGCCCGTATACGTGCCCGAGGAGTCGATGAAGTCCTTGGAGCCGTATCTGCTGCTGGAGCGGCCTGAGCAGGCTGCGACCTCGGCGAAGCGCCTTGAGCGGCGCCACCGGGACTTGTTTGTCGTCTCGCGGATCGACCATGAGTCCGGGCTGGTCTACGGGATGTTGGACGGGATGGAGAGGGTGTTCACCCTGTCCGCGATGGATCCCGGTCTGCGGCGGATCACTGTGCGAGAGACGGATGTTGGTCTGGAGGCCTTGGCGGTGTTCATTTGCCAGGGCGGACTGATGCCGATGGCGGACTCGTGGAAGCGCTACCGGCATGCGGCCTGGCGCCGCATGGTTGCCTGGGCGGACGGGAGCACGCCCGTGCTCCCGCGCAAGAGGTGGCGCTGGCACGACCTCAGGCACACGTACGCGCTGCAGTTGCTGAACTACCTCGAGCGGCAGATGGACGGCGAGGAACCGGATGCGGTGGCCCGCCGCCGACGGCACCGCCGCTACCTGTCCAGCCACACGCGGTTGAACCCGCTGCTGATCGTCAGCCGTAGGCTGGGGCACTCGAACCCGGCCACTACCTATGAGTACCTGGAGTACACCGACGACCTGCTCAATGAGTTCGACGAGGCCTTCCGCGGCTGGGTGGGCGAGGCCGACAGCGACGCGACCTACGCGCAGATCGCCTCCCACGCCTTCGGGCTGGAGAAGCGGAGCGTGGGCTGATGCCGCGCCGGGGCGAGTTCCTCAGAGACTTCCCCGAGACCGGTCCCGAGAGGGAGTCTGTGGCGGGCAGGGTCGGAGAGCGGATGGTGCGCACGTCGAGCGCGACACGGCGCAACCTGACGAGCCGCGTCATCCCGGGAAACTATGCGTGCGCACAGCTGGCAGCCGAACTCGCGGACGAGTGGGTCGAGTATGTGGCGGATGCCGGGCTGGCGGCAGGGACGGTCCAGTCCTACCGACAGGCCATCGACAGCCTGTGCACCTACGCGGATTCGCAGCTGGGCGAGGGGTCTCCTCGTGCGTCCCTGGCCCGGGATCAGCCTGAGCTGTCACGGCTGGTGGCGGCCTGGGAGCGCACGCTGCCATCCGGCTTCGCTGCCGGTTCGATGCGTCCGGCCATCCTGTCGGGGGCCATTCGGGTCCTGATCCGCAGGCGAGCGGAACACCCGGACCGGCCAGTGACCCAGCGCGTGGCTGCACTGGCCAGGTACGGCAGCGGGGTGCCCCTCGGAGAGACCGCAGAGCTCGATGAATTCTCCCGCCAGGAGAAGCAGGCCCTGGTCCGCGGGGCCTGGGCAGCCGTGATCGCCCTGGAGAAGCGGCTGGTGGCGGGGTGGGAACTGGCCTCGCAGGGGCAGCATCCGGACGAGGGCTCGTGGATGGCCCTCCCGGACCTGTTGTGGGGGCTGGCCAACGACGTGGTCACTCCGCAGGACATCAGCCGTCGCCTTCCGCCCTCGCGGTTGTGGACCGACGAACTGCGCCAGTGCATCCGCCGGCCGGACGGCACCATGCCGACCACCACGGCCAGGACCGCCCTGAACAGGTGGCTGGCGGCCCAGTTGTGGCCGAACACTCTCGACCTGCACGCCTTCCGTGTCCTGCTGGTGGACGCTACCGGCCACCCCCCGGAGGAGGTCAGCCAGCTCACCGAGGAAGGAGTCGAGTTCATGCCGGGCGGGGTCCGCCTGACGCTGACGAAAATGCGCGCGAAACGCCGCTACTACCGCGCGTTTAAGGACGCGTCGCTGGACATGGCCCAGGTGATCGAGACCGAGGAGTTCAAGGACCAGCCCCGCCGTGAAGCGAGCGTGATCGTCCGCCGCCTGATGGTCGTCACCGAACGCGCCCGACTGCGGGCAGCGGACCCGGAGCGCAAGTTGTTCGTCCGAGCCGCCGTGGACGTGGACCTGACGCTGAAGTTCTGCGAGTGGAACCCGGAGGCCCCGCTGGCCCGGTTCAGTAAGTGGCTGCAGCTCAACGAGATCACGGTCACCGGCAAGACCGATATCAGACGGCTGCGCAAGTCGACAAAGGTGGAGAGAGTCGTCGCTGCCCGCGGCCACATCCGCGACGCGGCCGACGACCACCTCGAGGAGACCTTCAAGGGCCACTACGCCCAGGGCACGACCTTGCGCGTGATCTCCGCCGAGGTGATCACCGCGGCTCAGGAGCACTGGCTCGGCCAGGCTCTCGACGGGCCGACGGTCGTAACCGGGCAGGCAGCCGAGGACACCGCGCAGCTGCAGGCACTCGGCCTGACCGAACAGGAGGCCGACGGCCTGGTCCAGGGGGAACTGGACATGGGGGTGACCCACTGCAAGAACCCATACGACTCGCCCTACAGCCCGGCCGGCGAGCTGTGTGCGGTCGCGCCTCTGCGCTGCCTGGAGTGCCGCAATGCCTGGGTCCTGCCGAGCCAGCTGCCCCAGCTTCTGCTCTTCGGCGAACACCTGGAGCGGGTACAGCGCCGGCTCTCACCCGCACGGTTCACCGCGGTATGGGGACAGTCCTACGCCAACCTGCGGGCCGTCCTGGACGACCGCACCGAAGAGGAGATCACGTTGGCCCGCAAACACATCGCCGAGGGCGACGTCACCTTGGACCTGCCTCTGTCCGCACACGTGGAGTTCGACGCATGATCACCCCCCTCGCCCACCCGCTGCCGACCTCCGCCTTCCGGGACGACGAGCCGGCTATCCAGAGCCACCCGCTGCTGCCAGGCGCCAAGGTCCCGCTGTTCGGACAGAGGGGCGTGTGGGACTTCAACGGTGTCGTCCGCCGCAACGCCAACCTGACGGAAAGCGAGTGGAAAGCCTGGTTCGGGTCGGTGCTGGCCGTGCCGGAATGGAACCTCACCGCACGCGAGCTCTGCATGATCATGGCGAACCCGCGGCATGAAGCCGTGATCGACGCCGGCGTTCATCTGCGGCCCGAGCCATTCGATCTGCAAACCGTCATCCATCACCTGTCGCACCTGCGAACTCTCGCACGGTGGGCGAACAAGCAGGGACTGCCCCCGCAGATGAGTGCCTGGAGGGATACGGATCTGCGCCGATACGTGAAATCGCTGCGGGCCCAGCAGCTGAAGCCGAGCACGTTGATGAATCACGTGAACTGCCTGAAGCGCCTTCACGAGGTCGGACCCGCGCTCAGCCTGGGCGGGCCGACAGAGGACCCCTGGCGGGGCATGAGTGCACGCAAGGCCGCCAAGTACGTGGCCGCCAGCGAGCTGTCCACTCCGGCTATCCCTCCCGAAATCTGGTTCCCGCTGGTCAGGGCGGCCTGGATCTACGTGCACACGTTCGCCCCGGACGTACTTCGCGCCCTTGGGCGATACCGGGAACTGACCGCCCGGACCCCGACGCGGCGGTTCGGGCGAGGAGAGATGGACACCGTCCTCGACGCTTACCTGGCCGATCCCGTCAGCCGTATCCCTCTGCATGACCCCACGCACTCGGGCTCCTCGCTGGGGAAGAAGCACGAGGGCGTCAATTGGAACTTGCTGGCACTGCTCGCCGGATTCGGCCCCACCAGCACCGTCTTCAACGCAGGGTCACGGGCGGCTGAACGGCGCCGCGCGAAGGTCCTCGGGCTCCTGGAGAGCGGGTACCCCACGACGACCGGCCTCATCGAGGACTTGGTCCAGGTGTCCCGGCCGGACGGCAGCACGGGCCCCTGGCACCCAGGGCTGGACCCCCGGGCCCTGGAACGGATGCTCCCCAAACTGAGGGACGCCGCATTTTGCCTGGTGGCGGCGCTGTCCATGATGCGCGACAGCGAGATCCATGAGATCCGCCGCGGCGCGGTAGTCCAGCACTACAACGCTCCCGCGATCGCATCGGCCCTGGACAAGGGGCACGCGGGCCGCCCAGGCAAGCACTGGTGGGTCACCGAGCCAGCAGCCGAGGCCATCGCCGTAGCGGAAGCCATCTCCCTCCACGACGAACGCGTCTTCGCACCGATCAAGCGCATCGAGACCTCCGAGGCCGTGCACGGCGACCACATGATCGATTCCTTCATCGACACAGTGAACGCCGACCGGGCATGGACCGGTCTGGAGGAAATCCCGGCAGGCCGTGTCCGCCCGCACATGTTCCGCAAGACCATGGCCATGCTCACCGACCAGTTCCCCGGCTCGGAGATCGCGCTGGGACTGCAGCTCAAGCACGTCGCCGCCCGTGCACTGGCCAACCGCACCACCCAGGCATACGCCGCCGCGGACACCCAATGGGCCGAACTGCTGGAGACCGCCCTCGAAGCCACCCGGTTCAGACGCTTCAAAGAGCTCTTCAACATGCACAAGGATGGCAAACCAATCGGCTACGGCCCTGGTGCGGAGCGCGTGAAGGAGGCATTCGACGAGATCACCGCCACCGTCAGGGCCCACGGGGGCGACGCCCGGATCGAGGATGACCTGCTGCGGAAAACCCGGATCACCATCCGGTTCGGCATGCTCAACAACTGCCTGTTCGACCAGTCCAACCCGGCCGGTGCGGCCTGTCTGGAGAACGCCATCGTCCCCGCAGGTCACACCGGCCCGCTTGAGGACCGGTGCCGCCCCGACCGGTGCCGCAACAGCATGATCGGCGTCGAGCACGTCGCCATCCACGACTCCCACCGGCGGACCCAGCTCAAGATTCTTGAGACGCGGCGCCTGCCCACACCGCGCAAGGCCCTCATCCGCCGTGAGATCGAGCGCGTTGACGCTGTTCTCGCCCATGTCCGCAAGGAGGAAACCCCGTGACCGCTCCTGCCGACCGCACCGCCACCGAAGACGGCGTCACCCCGCAGACCGCGCAGGCCCTGCGGGCCGCCATGCAACGGCTGTTCACCGGGAAGCCGCAGCGGACCGACGGCCGGCTGACCAAGCAGAACCTGTGGCAAGAGGCCGGAGTCAGCCGGGCCACCATGAACCGAGCCCACACAATCCTGGCCGAGTGGGACGCTCATGTCGCCGAGCACGGCAGCACGACACCCGGCGAAGCCCGCCGTGACGACGAGATCCGGGAACTGCGGCGCAAACTCGCCGAGGCAACCCGCGATCGCACCACGCTCCAGCGCCGTCTGGACGCCGCAGCCACCGCCATCGCAGCCCTCCACCACGACAACACGCTCTTGCGGCAGGAACTGGGCCAGCATGGCGCCACGGTCATCCCCCTCCACGGTCGCGGAGGCGACCACGATGAGGAAAGGTGATCACCATGGTCGTTCACTGAAGCCCGTCGATCGCGGATCGCCGACCAAGACGGACTGGGTGTTGGCGTACAGCTGAATGCCCTGTACGCCGACAGGAGGCGCCCCTCTGGGGCGCCTCCTCGGCTCGGCCGGTTCCAGTTCAGGAGGCCAGCTCGGTGACCTGTTGCAGGAGACGGGTGTTGGCCTGCGCGTTGTGGCCCAGATTCACCGTGTGCCGGGGCAGTCCGCCCAGGAGATCGAGCAGGGGACCGGCGCTTGGGGTCTCAGTGGGGAGGAGGCTGAAGAGGTCGGGGTAGCGGTCTTCGGTGCTGGCGGTGAAGAAGTCGGTGTCCCGTACGGTGCGGTCGTCGTCCAAGAGGGCTGGTTCGGCGCCGGGGGTGATCTGGGGGAAGAGGATGCGGGCGGCGTGTCCCTCGGTGGCCAGGGTCAGGCCGAGCCAGGTGTGGAGCTGGTCGGGGAAGAACTGGGGCTTGAGTTCCTTGCCGGATTCCTTCCAGAGGGGGGTGCGGCTGCCGGAGTGGAGGGCGTCGGTGACCTTCTGGTGCTGGGTGGGGTGGAGCTGTTCGCCGCGTTGGACGCGTTCGCGGACCTGGTCGTACCAGCCGAGGGCGTCGAGGAGGCCGAGGCCGATGGCGGCGGCCGAGGGCCAGGGCAGGACCCGCAGCCGGTCGTCCTCCCGGCGGATGAAGACGCGGTCGTTGGCCAGCAGCAGCCAGCCGGCCCGGGCCAGCAGGAGCCCCACGGTGGTCTTCCCGGCGCCCTTGTCGCCCAGGGTCAGCACGGCCTGCCCGTCGCGGACGACGGCGGAGGCGTGCAGGATCGACCAGCCGTCGGCTACCAGCTGCCCGCGGACGACCTCGCGGGCAAGGCGGGCGGCGGCCAGGGCGACGGGGACGTCCTCGCAGCCGTAGATGTGCAGGGGGCCGCCGGGCTCGGCCCGGTAGGTGAGCTTGTCGTCGGGCTGGGAGGCGAGGACGGTGCCGTCGTCGTCCCGGTCGAAGAGCATGCTCGAGTTCGCGTAGAGGATCTCCTCGTGCGCGTGGTCGGCCACGCGCTGGGCGATCTTGGTGACCTTGGCCGGGTTGACGTCGGCGATCACCTGCGGGCCGTCGTCAGCGGTAGTGCTGGTGGCGTTCCACCAGGGGCCGAAGTAGCGGATGGCCCAGTCGGTGATCACCGTGCTGTTGCCGGTGACGCTCACGGCCTGGGTGGCCGTGGAGATGCGGGTAGCGGTCCTGGTCACTGCGGTCTTCTCCTTCCATGAGGGACGTACGGGAACGTGCAGGCAGGCGAGCGGCTGGTAGGCGTCGCGAAGTTTGACGTCCGCGGCCACCAGTTGGCGGGCCTCGGCGGCGTCCAGCCGCGGGAGGCACACGCTTGGGGTTCCGGCGGTGAAGCGCAACGGGATTCCCCTCCACCGGCCCTCGTGGTTGACGGACAGTTCCACTACGCGGTCGTCCAGGCCCAGGCCGGCGCGGAGGGCGGCGATGACGGCGCCAGCGGGGCCGCAGCGGGTGCGGCCGAGACCGGCGTTGATCCGCCGGGGACGGGCGGACAGCTCCTCGCGGACGCGCCACACCGGCACGGGGACGGGCAGGCCGCCCGCGCGGGTGGCCGACGCGCAGATAACCGCCTGGTCACCGTGCTCGCCGATCACGTGCCCCTCCACGGCCTCGACGGGCACCTCGAGGAGGTGGGCGAGGGCGATCCGGTAGCGGGCGGTGTCGGTGTTCGAGCCGACCCCGTAGACGCGGGGGCAACCGGAGATCTCGGCGAACAGACGGGCCATCACGTCGACCGGGTTGGTCACCATGACCACCAGCCCCTGGTAGTGGGCCAGGCGCCGGGCCAGGTCGGCGATGACGGGGGCGTTCGCGTTCAGCCCGGCCATCCGGACATCCGTGCGAGCGGTGTTGGTGAAGTCGGCCCTGAGACAGACCACGATCGCCTCGCAGGAGACGAGCTGCCCGGCGTTCGCGGCGTGAACCGCACGGACGGGGGAGGCGATCACCTGGCACATGTCCTCCAGATCGGTCACCAGAGCCCGGGCCGATACGCCCGTGCGGGAGACGATCCGGACGGACTCGCACCAGCCGGCGGCCGTCAGCAGCATGGCCACACCCTGGCCGACGGCCCCGGCACCGATGACGCCGATCGCACCAGCCGACGCGTTCACCGGTCCGCCGCCTTCGCCGCGTCGGTCAGGGCAAGCCGCCACACCGCCCGCGGGTCCGTTCCGGCGATGAGATGGGCGGTGGTGCGGTCGAGCAGGCTGACCACCGTCTTGGCCTGCCGGGTGATCTTGTCGGCGTGTTCGGGCAGGGGCAGATCGGGCGGGCTGGTCAGGTAGGTGCTGAGGATGTTGGTGGTGTCCATCAGCCACAGCACCACCAGGTGCTTGATCCATGTGGCCCGTTCGTCGGGGCCTAGGTCGGCCGTCATCGCGTCGGCGAACGTCCCGGCACCGCTGACCACCGCGTCGGCTGTTGCCCGGTCCGGCGGGGAGGCGATCAGGTTCAGCACCGTCCGCGAGACCAGCTTCGCCGCATCCGTCTGGGGCCGTCCTCGGGCCAGGCCGGGGTCGAGGAAGACCGGACGGCCCCTGGGGCCGTCGGGGAAGACCGCGTGGTCGGGCTTCAGGTCGCCGTAGACCACCGGCCGCCGCCCGGCCGCCGGAGTGAGCCGAAGCCGCCGCAGCCGGCCGACCACGGTGGCCAGCACCTCGCCCTTCTCCCCGGCTTTGCGCAGGTAGGTCGGGCCGCTGATGCCGTTGAACTTGCGGTGAAAGGTGGAACCGATGCCACGTTCGACGATCGCCACCTCATCGACGACCCGGGCAACGGCGGGCCGCTGGAGGCCCGCCAGCTCGACCAGGACGCGGGTCATCAGCTCGCCCGTGCGGTGCGGTTCCTTGGCCAGCAGATCCACCAGCGTCGGCCCCGCCACCGGCTCGGTGAACAGCACCCCGTCCCTGATCCCGGCGACCGGGCAGGTCAGCACTCCGGCCTCCTCACCCAGGATGGCCAGGGCTTTCGCTTCCCGCTCCAGCAGCGTCCCCGGCGAACCCCGGTAGGCGGCCTGGGCTGCCCGGACCGTTGCCCAGTCCCCGGCCGTGCCCCGCAGAACTGACACCAGTGAAAGCCCCAGCAGCGAGACTTTCGCGAACAGCGGGCGGCCGTCGACCTGGAGGCGGCGGACGTAGGTGGTCACGCTCGGCGTGTGCTGGCCCAGTCGCACCTCGGCGCCCGGCCACAGCCTGGCTGCGGCCTTGTTGATCTGCCGATCCGCGTAGGCGAAGACGTCCGTGGCGGCCAGTGCGGCATTCGGCGTCATGTCACCAGCCTCCTGACGTGGAGGGCACCTCGCTGTCCGGCAGGGACAACGCAATGGGGACGTGTCCGGGGTGGTGTTGATCGGTGTGGACGATGGCGGCTAGGCCGCCGGCGGCGGCGATCGTGCCGAGGGCCCAGATCCAGCCGAGCGTCACCCCCAGCCAGTCGCCGTGGGCCTTCCTGCCGCTGGTCGTACGGGACGTGTGCGTCACCGTCGTCTCCTTCGGGAATTGGATGCAGCGGGCCGCCGACGCATGGGAGGAGGGAGGGTCGCCGAGGGCCCGCTGCGGCTTCTAGGCCCCCCGTGAGATCGGGCGGCGAGCTTCAGTCAACGGCCGTGCAGGGGTGGCGAGGAGGGGCCAGGATGTAGGGCAGCTGTAGGCCCGCGTAGGCCAGGAGGCGACGGCATCGTGCCGACTAAACAGGAACTCGCCGAACTCATCCGACACGCGTGCACCAAGCGCGGCTGGGGCCCCACCAAGCTCGCCCGGGAAGTCAGCGTTGCCGCCGGGAAGCCCCCGGACACGCTCGAGCGCCAGTACGCCCGCCGCTGGATGTCCGGCGAACGCGAACCGACGTACTGGCTCCCGTACGTCGTCCAGGCCCTCGACCTGGACCTAGACGCCTCCCAAGAGGCTGAATCCAACGGGTTAGAGGCAGAGGCCACCGATACCGTGGCCTCAGTCATCCAGCTGGGGAGGCGAGACGTGCACCGCCGGAACTTCCTGGCCGCCACGAGCGGTTACGCCCTGAGCGCCCTCGCGCTGCCCGACCTCGACAGCATCACCCGCCGCACCAAAATGGCTCCAGCCGGAGCCGTCCGTGTCGGCGCCGGCGAAGTCGCCGCTGTCAAGCAGATGGTCAAGGCCCTCGGCGACTCCGCCGCCGAACTCGGCGGCGGACACGCCCGCCACCTCGCCGTGCGCTACCTCACCGACGACGTCGCCCCCTGGCTCAATGGCAAATACACCGAGGCCACCGGCCGAGAACTGTTCGCCGCCACCTCCCAGCTCGTCCACCTCGCCGGCTGGATGGCCCAGGACGAAGGCAACGACCCCGAACACCAAGGTCGGGCACAGCAGTACTACGCGCACGCCTACCGCCTCGCCGCCGAAGCCCGCGACCCCGAACTCTCCGCCACCGCCTTGCGGGGCCTGGCCGTCCAGGCGATCGACCTCGGCTACCGGGCTGAAGCGGTCCAGCTCGGCGAGGCCTGCGTCCGTTACGGCAAGGACCTGGCAAACCCCCGGGCCGTCGCCTACTACGAAGCAACCCTGGCCAACGCTGCAGCCCAGGACGACGACCGCACCACGGCCACCCGGCACCTCGCCCTCTCCGAGACTGCCATCGGCCACTCCGCGGCCACGGCCGGCGAATCCTGGGCTGCCCACTATTCGCCCGGCCGGTGGGCCCACGAGTCCGGGATGATCCTCACCCGCCTCGGCGACCTTGACGCCGCCGAAGAGCACCTCCGCCTTGCGCTCGACATCCACGGCCTCGACCGCCGACGCACCCGCGCGATCGTCCTTGCGGACCTAGGCGGCGTACGCATTCGCCAAGGCGACCTCGACGGCGCCCTCGCTACCTGGAACGAGTTCCTCGCCTGCGCCGACGGCATCCGCTCGGTCAAAGTCAGCACCGCGGCTGTCGACATAGTCACACGGCTAAACCGATTTCGCGAGATGCCCGAAGCAAGCCAACTGCAGCGTAAGGCGGTCCTGTTCCTCACCTGACTGTGTTCTGACCTTTGAAGCAGGAACGCAAGATCGACGAGCCTCAACTCAGGTGAGGGACTACAATGTTTTTATGCGCTCGCTGCAGTGTAAGGGGGATGGCGATCTCCTGGTCACTCAAACTCGCTCTCCTATCGGTCACTCCAGAGAGCTGAGGAAAGTCCTCAAATCTTTGGGGCTGCGCAAGACAGGGCAAGTACGAATTTTTGACCAGGAACAGCCTGCAATAAAAGGCCAGTTGCGCCTAGTTGATCGATTCGTCAGAACCGAATCACTTGCATTGCCCATGTCGATCGCAACATCCGACTCCCCCGACTCCAAGGATATGGCGCAACTTGGCGAGCTCTGGTATGAGATAGGCGAACGGCCCGCTCTGCGCCTAAGTTTTTCGCATCGAGAATTTGTTCAAGTTGAAGTGTATGAAGATTTTTTTGCGTTGGCATGGGCGACTGCTCTTCCTTTTTCGGCGTACTTGGCGCGCACGTGCGACCTGATGCCAAAACAAGCACCCTCAGACGAAGAGACTGGCGTGCTGGCGATGAGGGGCATGGGTAAGCATGTAGTAACTAGCGGAAGGGGAGCGCTATCTCGTGCCGCAATAGAGCCGTCGAATGTTCTATTCTTGAGGATTGACTATCCCCAACTGTCTGTCACCTGGCGAACTCCTTCCCAGAGACGCGGAGGCGCATGGGAGCCAGGGGAGTCCGGGCTGATAGCTGAGTCATTTGAATCGCTCAGATGGGCAAGGCTAATTCGGAGAACGGCGACTCCAGAAATAGCAAGTCGCGCACTCGGGGTGGTAGATGCTTTCGGCTTGATAATCAAGGTCTAGTTTGAGGAGGGGCTGTGACCTGCTCAAGCACTACGGACAAGATTTTCGACGTGGCAACCTCAAGCTCAATCGAATGCCCGAGAACTCTACATAGGCTTCACCCATCCGAAACTGGAACTCATCGGATTGAGCTTAAGAACTATGCACCCGAAAAGCTTGTGATCGATGTGACATCGACGTGCAGCCCTGACGGGCCGCTCACGTATCCAGCTGTGGGTGGTACATGGTCTGAAAGGGTGGAGCTCGGCGTTAGGAAGCGAATACGTACCCCAAAGAAGGTGCTTGCCAAATCGATTAAGAATGATGGGGGCTCAGAGCGAGAAGATTTGCAAGCAGTGGCGGTCAAAATAAGTCGCTATCTTGGCAGCTCTCCGAAGCAGATGTTCGGCAACCTCATGCTACGGGTAGACACTAGATGACTGCCTCAAGTGCATCTTTGACTGTCGCGTTTCCTTTTCTTTTGGGGATATTCCTACAGGCGTTGGGGGTGGTGGCGTCAGTCATCATCGACAAGAGGATTCGCCGGATCGTGGGCGATCTGATCAAAAATGATCAGAGAAGAGAGGAGGATACTGGAGAAAAATTGCCGACATACTGGGAGCCGGAAGGGATCGCGCGCTTCGCTCTTTGGGGGGCTGACATAGTTCAGTCGGTCAGCGTGACTATCGTTCCCGCCTTTGCGTACATCATTGCGCTCGCTGGGCATGTGGAAGATGTGTCCACGTATCCGTACCTCTGGGCGATGATCGGTGGGGCCCTCCTCTTTGCTGCGGTTGCGTTCGTTCCTGCAAATCCCTCCAGATATAGCAGTAAGGGAGTCTCTTATATCACGCCAGTTTCCTTGGCTGGATTTCTCTTTAATGTTTCATTTTTGATCATAGTGCTGTGCGTCGCCTAGAAATACTGCTAGTTGGTGATTCGATTCCCCTATGTCTATTTGAGGTGGTTGGGTGCGTTCAGCACACTCCTGCCGAGTCAGTGACGCCGACGCCACCTTGCCGCCTCACTCTGCGCTCGACCGTGCGCGATGGAATCGGGCAGCGTTCAAGGAAACGCCAAAACTGGGCATTTCTCTTGAATTGGAATCTCGGCATGTTTCAGGAAGATCGGTCCTGACGGGCTCTTGAGTCCTCGCCCTGGCGCCGACCTGTAGCTGGAGCCGGCGCGCAGATTGCGCAGGCCGATTGGAGTGGTGTGCGTCACATTGATCATGAGATGGAGGCTGTCTCAGTGATGCTGCGCTCCGCGAAGGAGGGGTTCACTCCAGAACCGTGGGGGCGGGGCGAGACACGGTGAAGTCGATGTCTCATGAGACATCCAGATCGTGGAGAACATGACCACGCGGACCACGTCGACGGGCTGCCCGGTGTGCTGCGCGGCAGGGCGGTCGGGGCGATCGGGACGACGGCGTTCGCCGAGCCGGCGGGGCAGGCCGCGTTCGTGCGCGGGGAGGCGGCGCGGGCACGGGTGCCGGTCGTCGAGGCCGTGCCGGGGGAGCGGCGGCAAGTGGGAGAGCTGTCCTGGGAGGTGCTGTGGCCGCCGCCCGCCGGGACGTCCGCCGTGGCCGAGGAGGGGCCCAATGACGCCAGCGTGGCCCTCCTCGTGCGTACCGGGGGGCTGACGCTCGCTCTGCTGGGCGACCTGGAGCCGCCCGCCCAGCAGGAGTTGTGGGAGTCCCGCCCCGAGCTGCCGGCGGTCGACGTCCTCAAGGTCGCCCACCACGGGTCCGCTTACCAGGACCCGCGGCTGACGCGTGGCCTGCGACCGCGCCTGGCCCTGATCTCGGCCGGCGCCGGCAACCCCTACGGTCACCCGGCCGCCCGCACGGTCGCCGCCCTGCGGGCGCAGGGAGCGACGGTCCTGCGCACCGACACCGACGGCCCGATCGCCGTGACCGGCACGGCCACGGCGGTGACGGGCAGACGAAGAGGAAGGCGCAGACGCGGAAGTACGGGCGGAAGTACGGGCGGAAGCAGGTGGGGAGGCGGATCCGCTGTGGTGGGGCCGCTCGGTCGGGCGCCGCCCGGGGGAGTGCGGGGTCAGCCGACCTCGAGCCAGCCGTCGTACTCCTCGGCGAGCTCGCGGAGGGCGGCGGCGTCCAGCTCGCCGTTGGGGTCCTCCAGGACCACCAGCCACTGGGCGTCCTCGGCGTCGTCCTCGCCGGCGAGGGCCTCGCGCACGATCTGGGGTTCCACGTCGAGGCCGAAGCGCTCGGAGGCCTCGTCCGCGGCCTCCCCGGCGGCGTCGCGGTCGGGGAGCACCAGGAGGTGCCGTACGGATTCGGACTGATCGGAATAGGAGAAAGCGCTGCTCACCCGCACATTGTGCGGCATGCGACCTTGGCCGTGGAGGGGGGAGTGTCACTGGCGCATGGGATGCTGGACGCGATGGCCAGGAAGACTGCAACCGACGACCTGCTCGCCCCCGTGACGCTCGCCGTGGGCCAGGAGGATCTCCTCCTCGACCGCGCCGTGCAGGAGGTGGTGGCGGCCGCCCGTGCCGCCGACGCCGACACCGATGTGCGGGACCTCACCCCCGACGCGCTGCAGCCGGGCACGCTGGCCGAGCTGACCAGCCCTTCGCTGTTCGCCGAGCGCAAGGTCGTGATCGTCCGCAACGCCCAGGACCTGTCCGCGGACACGGTCAAGGACGTGAAGGGCTATCTCGGCGCCCCCGCGGAGGAGATCACGCTCGTCCTGCTGCACGCGGGCGGCGCCAAGGGCAAGGGCTTGCTGGACGCCGCCCGCAAGGCCGGGGCCCGCGAGGTCGCCTGCCCGAAGATGACCAAGCCGGCCGACCGTCTGGCGTTCGTGCGCTCGGAGTTCCGGGCGACCGGCCGCTCCGCGACGCCGGAGGCGTGCCAGGCCCTGGTGGACGCGATCGGCAGTGACCTGCGTGAGCTGGCGAGCGCCTGCGCGCAGCTCGTCGCCGACATCGAGGGCACCATCGACGAGTCCGTCGTCGCCCGCTATTACACGGGCCGCGCCGAGGCGTCCAGCTTCACCGTCGCCGACCGGGCCGTGGAGGGCCGGGCCGCGGAGGCCCTGGAGGCCCTGCGCTGGGCCATGTCCACGGGCGTGGCCCCCGTTCTGATCACCAGCGCCCTCGCGCAGGGCGTGCGCTCGATCGGCAAGCTCGCCTCGGCGCCGCGGGGCGCCCGCCCCGGCGACCTGGCCCGGGAGCTGGGCATGCCGCCCTGGAAGATCGACCGGGTGCGGCAGCAGATGCGGGGCTGGACCGCGGACGGGGTCGCCGCGGCGCTGACCGCCGTGGCGGAGGCGGATGCCGGGGTCAAGGGCGGCGGGGACGATCCGGAGTACGCCCTGGAGAAGGCCGTGGTGGCCGTGGCCCGGGCGGCGCGCAGCCGTTCCTGACGCATAGCCGTTCCTGAGAGGGGGCGGGAGCTTCGCTCCCGCCGCTCGGCCCCCGTGCGCCCGAAGACCCCGTGCGCCCGAAGACCCCGTACGGCCGAAGACCCCCTAAACACCCGAAGGCCCCGGTCGCCCTGGGGAAGGGCGGCCGGGGCCTTGGGATCGTCTAGTGAGCCGTCAGGCTCGTACCGCACCCGCGTGGCGAACGACCGAGTGCGGCGGGGTGCCGGTTCCGGAGCGGTAGAGGGGCCGCTGGTTCCGTGCCGGCGAGGGGCTCATGCCCCGAAGTGGCTTCAGCCCTTGAGGAGGGCGGCAGCCTGCTGGGCCAGCGAGGACTTCTTGTTGGCGGCAGCGTTCTTGTGGATGACACCCTTGCTGGCGGCCTTGTCGAGCTTCTTGCCGGCCAGGGCAACGGCAGCGGTGGCCTTCGCGGCGTCGCCGCCGGCCAGGGCCTCGCGGGCCGCACGGACGAAGGTCTTGACCTCGGACTTGACGGCCTTGTTACGCAGGCGCGCCTTCTCGTTGGTCTTGTTCCGCTTCATCTGGGACTTGATGTTCGCCACGATTGAGCCTTTTCAGGTTCGATTGGATTTCGATAGTGCCGTGTACGTGTGAGAGGCACGACAGGCACAGTGGACCAGGCTACCAGTACGCCTTGCGGCCTCCCAAACCGGACGGTACCCGCCGGTCATGGGACCATGGTGAGGTCGTATACCCGACTCCCGCCGAGACCAGCGTTCAAACGCCGAAGTCACCGAATGGATCCTGCGTGCCCGCGACCCCTACCAACGTGCCGGAGCCGAGCCGTACCGACCCGGCTCTGATCCGTAACTTCTGCATCATCGCGCACATCGACCATGGCAAGTCGACGCTCGCCGACCGGATGCTCCAGCTGACCGGTGTGGTCGACCAGCGGCAGATGCGTGCGCAGTACCTCGACCGGATGGACATCGAGCGCGAGCGCGGCATCACGATCAAGTCCCAGGCCGTCCGTCTCCCCTGGGCGCCCACCGAGGACAAGGGCAACACCCACATCCTCAACATGATCGACACGCCGGGCCACGTCGACTTCACCTACGAGGTCTCGCGCTCCCTGGCCGCGTGCGAGGGCTGCATCCTCCTCGTGGACGCCGCCCAGGGCATCGAGGCCCAGACCCTCGCCAACCTCTACCTGGCGATGGAGAACGACCTCACGATCATCCCGGTCCTCAACAAGATCGACCTGCCGGCCGCCCAGCCGGAGAAGTTCGCCGCCGAGCTGGCGAACCTCGTCGGCTGCGAGCCCGAGGACGTGCTCCGGGTCTCCGCGAAGACCGGTGTCGGCGTCGACGAGCTGCTCGACAAGGTCGTCGCCCAGGTCCCGGCCCCGGTCGGCGTCAAGGACGCCCCGGCCCGCGCGATGATCTTCGACTCGGTCTACGACTCCTACCGCGGCGTGGTCACCTACGTCCGTGTCATCGACGGTGAGCTCAAGAAGCGCGAGCGCATCAAGATGATGTCGACCGGCGCCACCCACGAGCTGCTGGAGATCGGTGTCTCCTCGCCCGAGATGACGCCCGCCGACGGCCTCGGCGTCGGCGAGGTGGGCTACATCATCACCGGCGTGAAGGACGTGCGGCAGTCCAAGGTCGGTGACACGATCACCTCCCAGCAGAACGGCGCCACCGAGGCCCTGGGCGGCTACAAGGACCCGAAGCCCATGGTCTTCTCGGGCCTGTACCCGCTGGACGGCTCGGACTACCCGGAGCTGCGCGAGGCCCTCGACAAGCTCCAGCTCAACGACGCCGCGCTCGTCTACGAGCCGGAGACCTCGGCCGCCCTCGGCTTCGGCTTCCGCGTCGGCTTCCTCGGCCTGCTCCACCTGGACGTGGTCCGCGAGCGGCTCGAGCGCGAGTTCGGCCTCGACCTCATCGCCACCGCGCCCAACGTGGTCTACAACGTGCGGATGGAGGACGGCGTCGAGCACGTCGTCACCAACCCGAGCGAGTTCCCCGAGGGCAAGATCGCCGAGGTGCACGAGCCGGTCGTCAAGGCGACCGTGCTGGCGCCCACCGAGTTCGTCGGCGCGATCATGGAGCTCTGCCAGTCCCGCCGCGGCACCATGCTGGGCATGGACTACCTCTCCGAGGACCGGGTCGAGCTGCGCTACACCCTGCCCCTCGCGGAGATCGTCTTCGACTTCTTCGACCAGCTGAAGTCCAAGACCCGCGGCTACGCCTCCCTCGACTACGAGCCCACGGGCGAGCAGAGCGCCGACCTGGTCAAGGTCGACATCCTGCTGCACGGCGACAAGGTCGACGCCTTCTCCGCGATCACGCACAAGGAGAAGGCCTACGCCTACGGCGTCCGTCTGGTCGCCAAGCTGCGCGAGCTCATCCCGAGGCAGAACTTCGAGGTGCCGATCCAGGCCGCCATCGGCTCCCGGGTCATCGCCCGTGAGACCGTCCGCGCCATCCGCAAGGACGTCCTCGCCAAGTGCTACGGCGGTGACATCTCCCGTAAGCGGAAGCTGCTGGAGAAGCAGAAGGAAGGCAAGAAGCGCATGAAGATGGTCGGCAGCGTGGAGGTCCCGCAGGAGGCCTTCATCGCGGTGCTGTCCAGCGACGAAGGCGGGGAGAAGGGCAAGAAGTAGCCCTGATCCACTGTCGGCAAGGTGCCCGTTCCCGTCAGGGGGCGGGCACTTTTGCGCAGCCTCTTCTCATAAGCGGCCAGGGACTCTTACGCGATGGCCCCTTCGGCTTTACTCTGATCACTGCTTGGAAGGTTACTCGCGAGTCACCAGCAACGTAGCGGGCCCCGGAGGATGCCGTGACCGAGACACAGAGTTTGATCGAGAACCGGCCGTCGTCCGTGGCTGCGCTGTTCCTCGAACGGGTCGAGGCCACACCCGACGCCGAGGCCTACCGCCACCCGGTCCCCGCGCCGTCCGGCAGCGGCCCCGACTCCTGGGCCTCGCTCACCTGGCGCCAGGCCGCCGACCGCGTCTTCGCCATCGCCGCGGGCTTCATCGACCTCGGCATCCTGCCCGAGCAGCGGATCGCGCTGTCCTGCGCCACCCGGCTGGAGTGGATCCTCGCCGACCTCGGCATCATGTGCGCCGGCGCCGCCACCACGCCCGTCTACCCCAGCACCAACGCCGACGAGACCGCCTTCATGCTCTCGGACGCCGAGTGCCGGATCCTCGTCGCCGAGGACGCCGCCCAGCTGGCCAAGGCCCGGCTGCGCCGCGCCGAGCTGCCCGACCTCGCCCACGTCGTGGTCATCGAGGCCGCCGACGCCGTGCCCGCCGAGGGCGACCCCGAGGGCTGGGTGATCTCCCTCGCCGACCTGGAGAAGCGCGGCGCCGCCCGCCTCGAACAGCACCCCGACGCCGTCCGCGAGCGCGTGGAGGCCCTGCGCTCCGACCAGCTCGCCACCCTCATCTACACCTCCGGCACCACCGGCCGCCCCAAGGGCGTACGGCTGCGGCACGACGCCTGGTCGTACATGGCGCGCGCCATCCAGGCGACCGGGCTCGCCCGCCCGGACGACGTGCAGTACCTGTGGCTGCCGCTCGCCCACGTCTTCGGCAAGGTGCTGACGGCCGGGCAGATCGGCGTCGGGCACGTCACCGCCGTCGACGGCCGGGTCGACAAGATCATCGAGAACCTGCCGGTCGTCCGGCCCACCTACATGGCCTCCGTGCCCCGGATATTCGAGAAGGTCTACAACGGCGTCGCTGCCAAGGCCCGCGAGGCCGGCGGCGCCAAGTACAAGATCTTCCGCTGGGCCGCCGAGGTGGCCCGCGAGTACGCCAAGGTCTCCCAGGACAACTACCGCCGCACCGGCAGCAAGGCTGTGCCCTTCGGCCTCGCCGCCAAGCACCGCGCCGCCGACGCCCTCGTCTACGCCAAGATCCGCGACGCGTTCGGCGGCCGGCTGCGCGCCTGCGTCTCCGGCGCCTCCGCCCTCGCCCCCGACATCGGCTACTTCTTCTCCGGCGCCGGCATCCACATCCTCGAGGGCTACGGCCTCACCGAGACCAGCGCCGCCAGCTTCGTCAACCCCGGCGAGGCCTACCGCACGGGCACGGTCGGCAAGCCGCTGCCCGGCACGGAGGTCCGCATCGCCGACGACGGCGAGGTCCTGCTGCGCAGCCCCGGCGTCATGGAGAGCTACCACCGGCAGCCCGAGAAGACCGCCGAGGTCCTCGAATCCGACGGCTGGTTCCACACCGGCGACATCGGCGAGCTCTCCCCGGACGGCTATCTGCGCATCACCGACCGCAAGAAGGACCTGATCAAGACCTCGGCCGGCAAGTACGTCGCGCCCGCCGAGGTCGAGGGCCGGTTCAAGGCCGTATGCCCGTTCGTCTCCAACATCCTTGTGCACGGTGCCGACCGGAACTTCTGCACCGCCCTCATCGCCCTGGACGGCCCGTCCATCCTGGGCTGGGCCAAGGAGCGGGGCATGGACGGCAGGCCGTACGCGGAGGTGGTCGCCGCCCCCGAGACCCAGGAGCTCATCGAGGGCTACGTACGCGAGCTCAACGAGGGTCTGCAGCGCTGGCAGACGATCAAGAAGTTCCGGCTGCTGCCGCGCGACCTGGACGTCGAGCACGGTGAGCTGACCCCCAGCCTCAAGCTCAAGAGGCCGGTCGTCGAGCGCGAGTACAAGGGCCTGATCGAGGAGATGTACGAGGGGTCCCGCGAGGACTGAGACGCGCAGGGCCACTCGTAAGGCTCACTTACCCCACTCCTCGCCCCTGAGCGCAGACGGTCTGTCACTCTGGCCCTGGTGAATTCCGCACTATGCCGTATGCGGTCAGGAGCGTCACGTGAGGACATCACCAACCGCGGGCAAGGACGGGCCGGTCGCGCTGACACCGGCCCGTGGGATCCGCGCGTCGACCGGCCCCGGTGGCGCCGACGGCCCGCCCACGGCCCGGACCAGCCTGCCCGGCGACGCCCGGGCGCCGTCGGCCGCACGCCGGTTCGTCCGGTCCGTGCTCGCCGGCTGGAACGCCCACGCCCTGGTCACCGACGATGCGACGCTGCTGGTCAGCGAGCTGGTCACCAATGCCGTGGTGCACGCCGGGACGTCCGTGGACCTGGAGTGCCGGCTGGACCCGGCGCCCGGGGGCAACCTCGTCGTGGAGGTCACCGACCACCACCCCGCCCGCGAGTTCCGGCCCTGCCCGCGCCCCGCCGCCGGTGACCGCGAGGGCGCCGCACACGGGGGCCAGGGGCTGCGGCTGGTCGCCGAGCTGGCCGAGACCTGGGGCACGGCCTACCGGCGCACGGACAAGACGGTCTGGTTCCACCTGCCGACCTCCCCGGCCGACGAGCACACCGGAGCCCTCTCCGAGCAGGCCCTCCTGCGCGACCTGCGCGTCGCCGAGATCCTCGCCCCCGGCGCCCGCCCCGAGCCGCCCGGCCGCCGCGCCGGCGACCGCACCCACCACCGCGCCCTGTCCTTCCTCGCCGAGGCGTCCGAGCTGCTCGCCGGGCAGTTCGACGAGGACATGGTGGCCTCCCTCGCCACCCAGCTCGCCGTGCCCCGCCTCGCCGACTGGTGCGCCGTCTGGCTCGACGTCGAGGGCGCCCCCGGCGCCATCCGGCCCGTACCGCGCCTCGCCCGCGTCTGGCACGCCCGCGAGAGCCGCATCGAACCCCTGCGGATCGCCCTGCAGCGCACCCCGCCCGCCCTGCCCGCCGCGGGCCGCGCCGTCCCCTGGCCGCAGGGCCAGTACGGGCACTGCCGGGCCGACGCCCCGCACGGCGCCCACGGACCGGAGGGCCCCGCGGACGGCACCGCGCTGGCCTGCCGGCTCGTCGCCGGCGGCCGTGGCGTCGGCACCCTGCTCCTGGGCCGCAGCGCCCCGGCCGCCATGGCCGGCGACGTCGTCTGCCTCGTCGAGGACTTCGCCCGCCGCGTCGCCCAGGCCCTGGCCTCCGCCCGCCAGTACACCCGCCAGGCCACCATCAGCCGCATCCTCCAGCGCGGACTGCTGCCCCGCGGCGTCGCGGAGATCCCCGGCGTCGACAAGGCCGTCGTCTACGAACCCCGCGGCGACGCCTCCGCCGGCGGCGACTTCTACGACGTCTTCGGCGTCGGCGGCGGCCGCTGGTGCTTCGCCCTCGGCGACGTCTGCGGCAGCGGCCCGGAGGCCGCCGTGACCACCGGCTTCGTACGGCCCTGGCTGCGGCTGCTGGCCAAGGAGGGCTACGGCGTCGCCGACGTCCTCGACCGCCTCAACCGGCTGGTGTGCGAGGAGGCCGCCGAAGCGGCCGAGAGCGGGGCGGCACCGCGCTTCCTGTCGCTGCTGTACGGCGAGCTCGTGCCGCACGGCAAGGGCGTGCGCTGCACCCTCGCCAGCGCCGGGCACCCGCTGCCGTTGCTGCTGCGCCCCGACGGCTCGGTGCGGGCCGCCGCGGTCCCCCAGACCCTGCTCGGCGTCGTCGAGGACGTCGGCTACGGCAGCGAGACCTTCGACCTGACCTCCGGCGACACCCTGCTGTGCGTCACCGACGGCGTCACCGAGCGCAAGTCCGGCAACCGCCTCTTCGACGACGGGGACGGCCTCGCCGCCGCCCTCGCGGGCTGCACGGGCCTCACCGCCGAGGGCGTCGCCGGGCGGATCCGGCGCGCCGTCCACGGCTTCTCCCGGACCCCGCCGGACGACGACCTGGCGCTGCTGGTCCTGCGCGCCGAGTAATCCCCGCCATGCCGGACAATGGAACGCATGCCTTCCGTACTGCCCGACGGTGAACCCATGCCCGAGGACGGGGCCCTGCCCCGCCACGCCCTCGACGGCTCCGGGCAGCGACCCCTCGGCTTCTACCTGCACGTCCCGTACTGCGCCACCCGCTGCGGCTACTGCGACTTCAACACCTACACCGCCAGTGAGCTGCGCGGCTCCGGTGGTGCGCTCGCCTCCCGCGACAACTACGCCGACACCGTCGCCGAGGAGATCCGCCTGGCCCGCAAGGTGCTGGGCGACGACCCGCGCCCGGTCGAGACGGTCTTCGTGGGCGGCGGCACCCCGACGCTGCTGCCCGCCGCCGACCTTGGGCGGATGCTCGCCGCGATCCGCGACGAATTCGGGCTCGCGGACGGCGCCGAGATCACCACCGAGGCCAATCCCGAGTCCGTCGACCCCCGCTATCTGGAGGAGCTGCGGGCCGCGGGCTTCAACCGGGTCTCCTTCGGCATGCAGAGCGCCCGCCAGCACGTCCTGAAGGTCCTCGACCGTACGCACACCCCGGGCCGCCCGGAGGCGTGCGTGGCCGAGGCCCGCGCGGCCGGGTTCGAGCACGTCAACCTCGACCTGATCTACGGCACGCCCGGGGAGAGCGACGACGACTGGCGGGCGTCCCTGGACGCGGTCATCGGCGCGGGCCCGGACCACGTCTCGGCCTACGCCCTGATCGTGGAGGAGGGCACGCAGCTCGCCCGGCGCATCCGCCGTGGCGAGGTGCCGATGACGGACGACGACGTGCACGCCGACCGCTACCTGATCGCCGACGAGAAGCTCGCCGGCGCGGGCTTCGCCTGGTACGAGGTCTCCAACTGGGCCACGACCGAGGCCGGCCGCTGCCGCCACAACGAGCTCTACTGGCGCGGCGCCGACTGGTGGGGCGCGGGCCCGGGCGCCCACTCCCACGTCGGGGGCGTGCGGTGGTGGAACGTCAAGCATCCCGGTGCGTATGCGCAGGCCCTCAGCGAGGGGCGGTCGCCGGGGGCGGGTCGGGAGGTCCTGGCGGACGAGGACCGGCGGGTGGAGCGGATTCTGCTGGAGCTGCGGTTGGTGGAGGGGTGCCCGCTGGATCTTCTGCGGCCGGCCGGCGCGCGGGCGGCGGCCCGCGCGCTCGCCGACGGCCTGCTGCAGCCGGGGCCGTACGAGGAGGGCCGCGCGGTCCTCACGCTGCGGGGGCGGCTGCTGGCCGATGCGGTGGTGCGGGACCTGGTGGACTGAGCCCCGGGCCCGCCCTTTCGCCGTTTCCCCGGGGGCTCCGCCCCCGGACCCCCGGACCGCGCTTCGCGCGGCGTCCTCAAACGCCGGACGGGCTGGATTTTCCGCCGGTTCCGGGCGACAAAATCAGCCCGTCCGGCGTTTGAGGACCGGGGTCCGGGGCGGAG